>DASYLL010000305.1:0-15444 GCA_036009605.1 Thermoanaerobaculia bacterium
GCCGAGCCAGGATCACCCGAAGGGGCGAAGCAACGCGAAGCAGCTGCGTGAGCAGCTTGATCCTGGACCGGCGGAGTCTACTCGCTCTCGAAAAAAACCGTCGAAAGCTGCTTGACTCTCAACAGAGTATCTTCTCCCCTCGCGAGGGGAGAAGGCTGAGAGAGGGGAGGGTCGCCTTCGGCACCTTCTCCCGTCGCGAGGGGAGAAGGCTGATGCCGGGCTACCGTTGCGCAGATTCCCGCGTACACCTGCCGTGCGCGCCGTTTCCGCCACGCGAATCGCATCGCCGTTTTCGAGCGCCGGCCGAACACCGTCACGACGTCGATGCCGAAGATCACTCGCTGCAGAAATCCGATCAGACCCGGCAGCGCGATCGCGTAGAACACCGCGGCCACGGGCCAGACGTCGGTATCGATCGAGAGAATCACGCTGCCGATGAGGATGAAGAACACTGACCACAAACCGGTGATGACGACAAAGCCCGGGCCGGTCTCGCGGTGGATCGTCACCATCAGCACGTCGTCGTACAACACGCGCTTTTGCGTGACTTCGTACTGTTCGTTGATCTCGATCTCGAGTCCATCGTCGGTCTGATAGATCGTCGTGCGCGAGCCCAGCGTCCGAGCTTTGCCGAGCAACGTTCGCGCGCTCATGACCCACCTGCTTTCCCGACCGTGTAGATCAGGAAGCCGATGTACGCGATGCCGCCGAGAACGTCGAGGATGCCGACCAGGATCGCGATGATCGCGCCGACCGACGAGCGTCCTTCGGTCTTCTGCTGTTTTCGCGCTCTGAACCCGAAGTAGACCGCGAGCGCGCCGAACGGAATGCTGAGGAAGAAGAACGCCAGCAGGAACCCGGTGAGCGCGGAGGCGCGCGCGATTCCTGCGAAATCGCGATACCGCTTGGCCGCGGGCAGCAACGAACCTTCCGCGCGTACGCGATCGAAACACGTCGGGCAGTACGAGCCCGTGCCGACGTTCATGTCGCAGAGCGCGCAGATGAACAGACCGCAGCGCTGACACGACGCCGTCGCCGCGTTGCGCGCGTGATTCGCACAAGCATTCGCGCCGTCAGGACCGACATCGGTCACTTCCGTCGTCACTTCAACGGCACGTTCCGGTGGATTGAACGCCGTGGCCTCGAACGCGCGGGCGCAGTACGGACAGGTGATCGCGCCGGAGTGGAGCCAGTCCGCGGTCAACGTCACCGCGCAGCGCGGGCACTGCGGGCCGGTGTACATCGGAACGATCGTCACGCGGTGTCCACCACGCGCGTCGTCGCGACCATGTCGTGCAGCGCTGTCTTGTCCGGCGTCACGAACGCCGGGATGTAGTCGATGAGCGCGCAGCAGCTGAAGAGCAACGCGTGCATGCCCGCACGTCCCCACGCCTGTCCCGGGCTGATCGACGAGCCGTCGGGCCGCACGACGCGAATCTTCAGCGCCATCTTTCCGAGCGTCTGACCATCTTTGAATTGCAGCATCAGTCCTTCATACGCCAGCATCAGGATCGCGAACGGGATGCCGATGAAGTTTGCCCACAGCGGGGGATCCTGTCCGCGAAAGGCCGGCATGAGGATGGCGTAGCCGATGAACGAGTAGATCGGGATGGCGAAAATGAGGAAGTCGAGGAAGCGCGCGCCGAAGCGCTTGCCGATCGACGCGTACGGAAGCTGAGAGCGATCGACGCCCGAGCGCACGTCGAGCAACTGCTCCGATTTGCACATCGAGCAGTACGGCCGCCCTCCGAGCTCGACGAGACAGTCAGGGCAGTAGGGGGTTGCACATCGCGCGCAGCGGCGCACGTTTTCGGCGACGTCAATGTGGTTTCGGCAGAGCATGGAGCGTCATTTTACGGGAGGCGGGTTGAACAGCACCGCGGTGAGATCGCGAACGAGATTTTCGCCGCTCATCTGCTCTTCTTCGATGCCGAGTTTCTGTCGGTAGAGCTTCGCCACGTCCTCGAACAGGTCATAGCGCGACTCGGCAGTCATGCGATCGGCGCGCAGGCAGAGGGCGAGCAGAAACTCGCGCTCTTCGAGACTGATGCGATGCCGCGCCAGACGCAGCACGCGCGGTGTGCGCAAACTGTTGTGGCGCCGTTCCGCGGTGAGCTGTCCGCGATAGGCGAGCGGCTGCGTGTCGCGCACGACGAGCGTGTCCGCGATGATGTCGCCGAGGCGGCGGCGCGATGGGGAAGTCATCACGGCGATGGCGCCGACGCCGTAGAACATCGGGATGAAATCGAGCACGCGCGTGATGTTGCGCACGAGCGACTGATGCAGCGAGACCGGCAAACCGCGCGCGTCGATCACGCGAATCCCGAGCGCGCGCTTGCCTGGCGTGCGGCCCTGATGCCGCGTCTCGAACCAGAGATGCCACGCCCACGTCAGAAAGAAATTCACCGTGACGAAGATCGCGCCCGCGACGCCGCGCGGCAGAACCATTCGCAGGATCCCGAACAGCATCGACGCGATCGAGAGGACGATCACCGCATCGATGAGGATGGCCAGGAAGCGGCTGCCCGCGCCGGCCGGCTCGAGGCGGATCGGGACGTGCTCGGGCGTCGTGATCGTCAGCTCGCTCATTCGTCCGTCCGCCGCAGGAAGAGATACGTCGTCAGTCCGGTGAAGAGCAGCAATGCGACCGCGATCTTGATCGAGTAGGGAATCGTCTTCGCGGAGAACTGTGAGAACGAGCCTTCGATGATGCCCGCGCAGACGAGCGTCAGCGCCGCGCCGATGATGATGCGCCACACGGACGGCAGCACGCGCCGCAGCGATGCACCGCGCGTGAGACTGCCGGGGAGCAATAGCGCACGTCCGACGAGCAGTCCCGCGGCGCCGCCGAAAATGATCGCAGGTAATTCGAGCGCGCCGTGCGGCCCGACCCATGCGAAGAAAAAGACGGAGACGTTGTCGAGCGCGTACAGCATGCCGATCGCGCCGAGGATGATGCCGTTGTAGAAGAGGATCACCAGGCCGAGGACGATGGTCAGCGCACCGAGCGCGAAGGCGAGGAACGAGACGCGGATGTTGTGCGTGTAGAGCGACGCGCCGAACAGCAAGGCGTCTTCGACATTCGCGATGCGCTCTTCGCCGCGCTCGATTTTCTCGACGCGTTCTTTCGGGCTCTCGGTGAAGAACATCGCCGGGACGAGGCGTTCGCCGTTCGCGGGATCGACGAGGACGGCGATCGCACCGAACAGCGTGCCGAGGAGAAACGCGGCGGCGGCAGCGCCGATGGCCATGCGCTCCTTGCGAAATGCGGAAGGGATCTCGCGCGTGAGCAGCTTCACGAACGCTGGCCACGCGCGTGTGTCGTGTCCCGCGCGATAGATGAAGCGATACGCGCGGCCGGTGAGCTGATTGAGGTGGCCGAGGATTTCGGGATTCGCGGTTTGCGAGCGTGCGCGATTCAGATCCGAGCACGTGCGTCGATACAACCCGACCAGCTCCTGCATTTCGTTGCGCGAAAGCTCGACTTCGTCCGCGCGCGTGAGGAGCGCGTCGAGCGAGTCCCACACGGGACGGCGGTTGGCGAGGAAGCGTTCGATGTTCATGGGGTGAAGACAGTCTCAGAGTCGCAGAGTCGCAGAGGAAAACCGGCGAGGGTGGGCGGGTCTCTGAGACTCTGCGACTCTGAGACTCAGCGACCCCGAGAAATCCGAGACTGCGCGGCTCACAGCATCTGCCTCCTCTTTACATCGATATACGCGTTCACCGAATCAACGCCCCAGTCCTCGGCGGTCGATTCCACGACCATCGCCCCGCGCGCACGCAGCTCGCGAATGAGCTCCGCGCGGCCGAGCCAGAGATCGCGCGCGACGAGCGTGCGCGAGAGCTCCTCGCGATTCGCAGGCAGCAGCGATGCCTGCGCGCGCAGGTCGCGATCGGTGAGTGCGACGAACAGTGGGAGGTGTTGCGGCGCGAGCATTGTCACGGCGCGCAGAAGATCGTGACGCTCTTCATGCTCGGGCAGAACGGTGAGAATCAGGATCAGCGTTCGATGATGCAATCGCCGGCGCAGACTCGCGGCGAGCGCGAGGTAGTCGGTGTGGCGATACGCGGCTTCGAGCTCGGTCACGTACGCGGTGATCGCGCGCAAATGCGCGGCGCCGCGGCCGGTCGGCAGTCCTTTGTCGACGCCGACGTCGAACGAGACGATGCCGGTCTTGTCCTCCATCCGATTGCAGATGTAGCTGATCAGCACCGACGCGTTGACGGCGTGATCGAGCCGCGTGATCTGTTCGACGCGCGCGGCCATGCGATGTCCGGAGTCGAGGCAGAGCAGCACGTCCTGGCTGCGCTCCATCCGAAACTCGCGCACGATCAGTCGACCATGCCGCGCCGACGCGCGCCACGCAACGTCGCGATAGTCGTCGTCGCGAACGTAGTCGCGCAGGCGATCGAAGTCACGGCCTTTGCCGATCTTTGGCGCGGTGCGTGCGCCGAGCGATCGGAGCGCGTAGTGATTGAGTCGTTTGTGCATGCGACCGACCGCGCGCAGGTTCGGCAGCACGTGGACTTTCGTCGTCTCATCGGCAGCGAGAATGCGTTCGACGAGTCCGAACTTTGTCGCTGCGAGATACAACGGCTCGACCGCAGCAGTGCCGCGCGCGATGCCGCGGATCGTGAATGGCAACGTGAGCACTTCGCCTGCGCCGCAAACCGCATCGGCCGTGCTCGATCGCGGCTCGACGATCTCCGGCCAGCGCTGCCGCACCGTCAATCGCACCGACCTGCGCGATGAGGTGGTGATTCGCACCGACACTTCTTCGTGTTCATCGAGATGCAACGCGAGCTTCGCCTGCCGTGTGATCTCGAATTGCACTCGCTTCAGTGACAGCGCCTCGAATCCCGCCGCGATCAACAACAACGCGAACGCCGCGGCCACGCCGAACGCGATCATCGGCACGACCGCCGCGAGCAACGCGGCGAACGCGAGGATGATCGTCAGGCGAATCAGGAGGGGAGCGGGACGCATAGTCGGTTGTCGGTTCTCGGTTGTCAGTTCTCTGCGCGGTTTCGTCCGGACAACCGACAACAGCGAACCGACAACGTCACCGCGGTACCTCCACCGAATCAAAGATGCGTTTCAGCAAATCTTCCAGTGCCAGGCCTTCCATCTCCGCCTCAGGGCTCAACGTGATGCGATGCGAAACTACGGGCGCAACGAGCGCTTTCACGTCGTCAGGCGTGATGAAGTCGCGTCCTTCGAGCGCGGCTGTCGCGCGACTCGCTTCGAGCAGCGCGAGCGACGCACGCGGGCCGGCGCCGATCTGCACGGCATCATCGCGGCGCGTGCGCGACACGAGCTCCTGAATGTAGCGAATGATGTGCGGCTCGACGCGCACGCCGGTTGTGACCGTGCGCCGCGCCTGCAGCAACTCCTCGCCCGAGAGCACCGGCTGCAGCGACCCGACGATCTCATCGTGCAATCGCCGCCCGGCCGCGTATTCGTCGAGCATGCGCGTCTCGTCCTCCGCCTCCGGAAAATCAATGCTGATCTTGAACAAAAACCGATCGCGCTGCGCTTCGGGCAACGGATACGTCCCTTCGAACTCGACGGGATTCTGCGTCGCGAACACGGTGAACACGGGCGAGATGCGATAGCGCACGCCGTCGATGGTGGCCGCGTTCTCCTGCATCGCCTCGAGCAACGCCGACTGCGTGCGCGGCGGCGTGCGATTGATCTCATCGGCGAGCAGTACGTCGGTGAAGATCGGTCCGGCGCGGAAGACGAACTCCTGCGATTTCTGGTTGAAGACATTCGCGCCGAGGAGATCGGAGGGCATGAGATCGGGCGTGAACTGGATGCGGCGGAACGTGCATCCGAGGAGCTTGGCGAGCGCGAGGGCGAGCAGCGTTTTGCCCGTGCCCGGCACGCCTTCGAGCAGCATGTGCCCGCCCGCGAGCAGCGACGTGATGACCAGCTTTTTCGCGCGCTCCTGTCCCATGATCACGCGATCGAGCTGGCCGCGGAGCGCGCTGAAACGCGTTGAGATTTCTGCGATCGACTGCATTTCGTTTCCCCCTGGCAGTCTCAGAGTCGCAGAGTCTCAGAGAGGCTTCGCATGAACCGCACGTGGGCTCCCCTCTGAGACTCTGAGACTCTGAGACTTTGAGACTCGTTCAAATCCGGAATTGATGATCTCGAGTTGCTGCGCAAAACTGCCCTGCCCCAACCGTCCGCCCGTGAGCTCCTCCACGCGCTTGCGCAGCGCATCGCCGCGCAGGCCGCTGTTGTGTGCGACGGCGCGCGTGAGTGCGTCGTAGTAGAGCGCGATGGCTTCCGTGTCGCTGGTTGCCTCGTGGTAGAGCGCGCCGAGGGAGCGGACGAGATCGATGGCGTCGGAACGGGTTTCTCTGGCGTCGTCTTCGGCGGGGCCGACGCGACGGCTGCCGCGCCAGAACACGAGGATCGCGGCGGCGCCGAGCATCATCAGGAACGGGCCGAGATTCCACTCCTGCATCAGTGCGAGTGCGCCGTCGCCGCGCGTGATGCCGTGAATGAGCTCGTCGAAATAGACCGCGCGACCGTCGCCGGCGAGTGCCGCGAGCAGCGCGAGATTGCGCACGAGGTTGTCGTTGCGCAGCAGCTCCGGCGTCGAGAGGACGAACAGCTCGCCGCGGCCGATGCGCTCGCGCGCGAGCACGATCTGCGCGTCGCCGAGGAACACGGGCAGCATGCGCGGGCGGAGACTCACGAAGGCTCGCGGGTCGTCGGGAAGCTTCAGCTCCTTCACCGCGGGCCAGATCGGGAGCACTTTTCTTGCGGTCTTCGCGTGCGTCGGCGTCGCGTCGAGCAAGCCCTGACGCGCGGCGATCACGATGCGTCCGCCATTGCGCACGAACGCTTCCTCCTTCTCGTTCAGCAGCGGAGGTTGTTTCGGTTTCGGCGGTCCAATCTGTTTGTCGTCGAGTTGCTCCGGGTCGAAAAATCGCGGCAGCTCTTCGGTGATGCGGAACACGACCGCGTTCTGCTCGATCGGCTCGCGGCCGAGCGGGCGCGTGAGCATCGCGACTTTGCGCTTTTTCGCGAGATAGCCGGCGGCGAGGGAGAGTCCTCCCTCCGAGGTGTTCGCGCTCGAGTAGTGATCGTAGACGCGCTGCGCTGCGCGGCGATCGCTCACGATCCAGAGGATCGAGATCGTGGCGAACATCACGAACGCGAGGACGAGCGTGAGCGCGCGCTTCATGCGGCGCCTCGCTCGCTCGCGTGCAGCTCGTCGAGGATTTGTCGCGCGTTTGCGCGGCATTCGTCGCACGCGTCGCGTGTGCTCTGCATCGAGCCGTACCACTGCTGCTCGAAGCTCTGCGTGAGTCGAATCAGCTCGGGTCGCCACGCCACGGACGGCGCGAGCGACGCGATGTACTCCCAGTTCGTGCGGCCTTTGCGGAAGTGCAGCGCGCCCGCGCTGTAGCAGGTGACGAGGACCGCGTGATACCAGGCTCGGATCGCCTCGCGGAAGCGGCTGTCGTTCGCGAGTTGCATCGCGTAGCGCTCCCATTCGGTTGCGCCGCGCGAGAGCGGATCGTCATCGCGTGTGGATCGCAGCGGTGCAGTCGAGGTCAGCAGATCCGCGTCACCGTGACGCCTGCGTCGCGCGGAATCAATCGCGAGAAGAATGAGCGCGATGACGATCAGCGCGACGACCGCGAACACGATCCAGCGCAGGCCGGACGTCGCGCCTGGGTTTTCCACGCGACGCTTCGGGAGGAAGTCGAGCAGCCAGTCGATGAACTGCGAGACCTTCTTGCCGATCCAGCGCAGCATCTCCAGGAGGTTGTTTGCGATGCGCTCCATGAGCGGCGTTTCGCTGACGATCGGCGATGCGACCTCGCCGCCCGGCGCGAGCTCCGGAACGTTCTGTTCTGCTGCGACTTTCTGCAGCAGCTTCTCGTCCGGCGCGTTGCCCGCGGGCTCGCTGTTGCGCAGTTCCGCCAGCGTGAGCTCGATGCGCGTGAGCAGCGCGGGATCCGCGCCGCGTGCTTGCGCGATCGCGTTGAGGAGTGAGTCGTCCGCGTGAAACGTGACGTCGATCTGCGATCCGAGCAGTGCGATGGCTTCGCTCTTCGCGAGTGTGAGTTGATGCGTGGAGAGGAGCGAATGGATGTGCTCGAGCGCGGTGATGTACTCCGCGAGCGTCGATGTTTTTGCATGCGCGGCGGTTGCGAGGAACAGCATCGCGATGAGGAGCAGCCGCCTCACGCCGTCCGCCCCAACTCATCGAACCACGTCCGCAAATCATCGCCGCTCTCTTCGGCGCCCGCTTTGCGCACGAAGATCACGTGCGCCGCGATCCAGAACGGCTCGACGATCACGAGCGCGCCCGCACAGAGGATGAGGATGAACCGCCGGTTGCCGCCGCTGAACAGCAGTTGCCAGTTCGGCGCATCGAAGTGGCCGATCGTGCTCACCAACCATTGCCCGAGCTCGAACGCGGCGGCGAGATTGATGAGCGCGACGATCGTTGCGCAGAAGAAGATCACGGTCAGTGCGATCGGAATGCCGGTGCGTTTCGAATAGCGCGCGATCTGCACGAACGGGCCGGCGATGCTGACGCGCTCGTTCAACTCCATCGTGCCGATGGCGATGCCTGCAAACACGACCGCGGCGATGTAGCCGAAGAACGTGAAGAGGCTGAGGTAGCCGATGACCATCGCCGTCGACGCGGTGAGGATGTAGCTCGCCAGCGCGGGCGCGGGAACGCGGAGCGCTTCGCGTCCGGGCGAGACGCCGCGCGAAAGCGCGAGCCGGCAGGCGCGTGCGTAGACCGCGCGTCCCCAGAAGGCGAGGAGCACCGTGGCGACGGTGATGTTTGCGGTGGTGCCGAGGAGGTTGCCGTAGTGCGAGGCGCCGGAGCCGACTTCGAGAAGCTGGTCGAGAAAGAGCGCCTGCAGGAAACGATAGGGGAGCAGCGTCACCATCAACAGGCCGGCCCATGGCGCGGCCGTCATCGCGACAGCGTCCGCTGACTCGTCGAGCACCGACGTCGTGGTGAGTGGCGTATGGATCAAAACAGCCCCGCGAACACGGCGGCAGCCCAGACCATCACGCGCGCGCCGGCGAACAGCATCACGAGCGAGAGCGTCACCACGGCGATCCAGCTGAAGACCGGGGAACGTTGTCTGGCGGCGCCGCGCTTCGAGGCCAGGCAGGGCGCGCAATGCCAGATGCCGTCCCACTGCGTCGCGCACTCCTGACAGAGCATCTTCGCGCACGACATGCAGCGCGCGAACGCCGGCCGCTGTTCATGCACCGCGCAACGCTGAAGGGCGGGGGTCATTGGAGCGCGCGAGTTTAACAAACGTCTCTTGACATCCCCAGCCATGATCCCTAATCTCACCCGCACATGACTGCCGCCGCCCCGCGATTTTCGTTTTATTACGGCTACTACACGTAGCGTGGGGCAAACGTGCGCCCCGCGATGAAGGGGCGCTCGACAGGCAAAACGGTATCGAGACCTCTTCCCCGCGCGGCGAAGAGGTTTTTTGTTTATGGACGATGCCGAAGCTGAACTGATACGCCTGCGCGAAGCCATCGACCGCGTCGACGAGGTGCTGGTCAAGCTCCTCAATCAGCGCGCGAAATACGCGGTCGAGATCGGGGAGATCAAAGGGCAGCTCTCCCTTCCCGTCTATTCACCCGAGCGCGAGAAAGACGTCCTGCGGCATGCCGAGGAGGTCTCGCGCGGGCCGCTGGATCCGTCGGCGGTGCGGCGTCTGTTCGAGCGAATCATCGACGAATCGCGCCGCGTCGAGCGTGAATCCGCCACCCATCCGCAATAAGAGTTCGAAAGAGGAGAGATCCCATGGTCATTGTGATGCAGAAGCACGCCACCGATCAGAGCATCGAGCACGTCGTGGCGGAATTGAGCACGCGCGGTTTCGACGTCCACCGCTCCACCGGCTCCAATCAAACCGTCCTCGGCGTCGTCGGCCGTGTCGACGAAATCGACCCGCGCGAATTTGAGCTCTTCGAGGGCGTGCAGGAAGTCGTTCGCGTCAGCGAGCCGTACAAACTGAGCAGCCGCACGTTCAAACCCGACAAAACCATCGTGCGCGCACGCGGGGTGGAAGTGGGCGGCGACAAGGTCGTCGTCATGGCCGGCCCCTGTACGATTGAAAACGAGACGCAGATGTTCGAGACCGCGCGCCGCGTTGCCAAAGCAGGCGCGCGTATTCTGCGCGGCGGCGCCTACAAACCGCGGACGTCGCCCTATGCGTTTCAGGGAATGGGCGTCGAAGGATTGAAGCTCCTGCGCGCCGCCGGCGATGAGAACGACATGGCCACGGTCTCCGAAGTGATGGAGATCAGTCAGATCGAAAAGATGCTGGACTATTGCGACATCCTGCAGGTCGGCGCGCGCAATATGCAGAACTTCAATCTGCTCGCAGCGTTGGGCCAGACGCGCAAACCGGTGCTATTGAAGCGCGGCATGTCGGCGACGATCCAGGAATGGCTGCTCGCGGCCGAATACATCATGTCCGGCGGCAATTACGAGATCATTCTCTGCGAGCGCGGGATCCGGACGTTCGAGACCTACACGCGCAATACATTTGATATCTCGGCAATCCCTGTGATCAATAAATTGTCGCACCTGCCGATCATCGGCGATCCTTCGCACGCAACGGGACGCCGCGACAAAGTCATGCCGCTCGCCCGTGCAGTGGTGGCCGCGGGTGGCGACGGACTTCTGATTGAAGTGCATCACGATCCGGAAAAGGCGGTCTGTGATGGTCCGCAGTCGCTCTATCCCGAACAATTCACGCGACTCATGGACGAGCTGCGGATCATCGTGCCGGCCGTGGGGCGTAGTTTGTGACGAGCATTCGCAGAATGTCCCCGATGGCGAATCCGCCGAGGAGGGCGAGGGGGGCGATGTCGACGAGGAGATAGCGGGTCCAGGACATCGGCAGCGTCGCGACCATCACAATGACGACGGTCAACGACATCAGCAGCGCAATGCGGAGCGGCGGAGCGATTGCGCGCCATCGGGCGATCAGCAGGACAGTGCCGATGACTGCGCTGAGGATCAGGAGCAGTCCCGCGAGACTGCTCATGACGATCTCGCACAGGTATTTGAATTTCTCCGGAACCGTACGCGCCTCGGTGCGGCTTTCCCACAATGGAGTAGCGACTGTTTCGAGATCGCGCTTCTGCTGGATCAGACGATCGAGCGGACGGAACCAGCCATCCTGCTGCGGGAACGAAGCAAGGGGCGCTCGCGGCGAGCTCCAATAGAGCGGATTGAGCGTCAGCGTGGTCGGAATCAACACGCACGTCGCGATTCCGATGGCGAGGATTGCCTTCTTCGGCGAGCGTCGAAGGATGAACGCAAGAAATGGGACAGCGATCATGAACGCGAACAGTCCGTTCAGACGTGTCTGAAATGCCAGTGCCGCGAAGAATCCGATGCCTGCCGCGATCGCAGCGATGCGTTTCGTCGATTGTGCGTTCGGCATTGCACTCACGAGCGCGATGATCACCAGGAACCAGAGAGCGAGCAGTGGGTCAAATACCGCGGTGGCCCAATAGTCCTGCGTCAGCGATGTCAGCGCATAGAACGCGAGCGCGGCTGCGGCGGAAACCCAGCCGTGGAATCTGCAAAGGATCGTTGTGAGCAGTGCGGCCGTCAGTGCGACGGCGATCATCGAAACGGAGCGCACAGTAACGAGGTATGGGCTATACGGCGCGCTCAACTCCGGCGGGTGAATCGCCTCGACGTGTCCTCGCCCCGCCAGTGTCGGCAGTTCCGGCAACGTGCCGCCGGTCAGCAGAATCGCTGCGCCATAAATGTACTTGCCGACTGGCGCATTGGTGCGGTCGGCGATGTGCGCATACCAGCCTGGATTGCGCACATCACCGCGGAGCAGGGCGCGGAAAAATGCAGTCTCCGCGATCTTGTGTGACTCATCGATCCGGAAATCACCGTGCAATGAGCCGCTGACGAGGACAGCGATGATGATCGCCACAAAGGCGAGAAAACCGGCAAGCCGGGCGGGGAACGGCGCGAGCGGGTTCACGCGCGTTTAATCGATCAGGTTGCGGATCTCCATGATGTGCACGGCCTTGATGGCCGTCGTCGTCGCGACCGGCGGTACGTCGGTGTAGGTGCCGGCCGGGAATCCGAGCGCGGTGAGCGCCGGATCGAGTGCAGAGCGCAATTCCGACAGGTGAACGGCTTTGATCGGAGTCACGCCTGCAGTGAGCGTTGCATCGGTATAGGAAAAGACGCTGAGGTTCGCGAGCGCGCGCAGTGCGGCGATGGCATTTCGCAGTTCGGTGAAGTGAACTGCTTTGACGATCGTCACCGCGGGCGTCACCGTCGGATCGGTGAAGAAAAACGTCGTCGCCAGATCGGGAAGGCTCAGGGCCGAAGTGACGGGCACTGCGTCGACGGACTTCACGGCGTAGAGATAGGCATTTCCCGCGGAGACAGTTGTGTCGCTGAAATTCGGGGTCGCGCTCGTGCCGACCAGCGTGAAGCTGCCGCCGGCGATGCGGCGGTGAATTTCGTACGAAACCGCGCCGCCGACCGCGTTCCATGTCACGTCGACATTGGTTGCAGTCGTCGCCGTGGCTATGACATTCAGATTGATCGCTGCAGCGATCGTGAAATCGACGTTGGAGATGTCGAAGAACGGTGACGTCGCGCATTCGACGCGGATGCGTGCGGACGTCGTCGATTCGCTCGGCACCGTGATCGCTTCCGTGCCGTCATTCGGAGTGCTGACGAGGAGCGTCGTCGGGAACGTCGTACCGCCATCGATCGACAGCTGAATTTTCACGTTGACGCAGCTGACCGGCGCCGCAGTGGTGTTGGCAACGCTCCACGTCACGTTCTGACTGGTGCCGCCGCCCCACGACACGGCGGTATTGGGGGCAGTCACGACGAAGGGGCCGGCCGTGTTGGTCACGGAAACGGTCGTAGACGCGTAGTCCACGCCGCCGCCGCCGGGCTGGTTGTCGCGAGCGGTCAGGCGGAAGGTCATGACACGCGTAGTCGTGGGAAGCCATTCACCGATGGTGAACGTGTTCGTCAGGAGGCTGGAGAGCTTTGGAAACGTCCGGACCGGAGATGGCACCGGATTGAACGAACGGAAGATGGGACGTGTGCCCTGGTCGCCCATGTTGGTGGACGTCGAGGCGCCCGAACTGCCCCCGCTGTTGAACTGCTCCCAGGCGTACGTCAGCGGGTGATCATTCGGGTCGGTGGCCGAGCCGGTGAGATAGAAGGGAGTGGAGTGCGGGATCGTAATCGCCGCGCCGGCGTTGACCGTGGGCGCACCGTTTCCGGTGCTGGTCGGCACGGGGCAGTTGTTGCCGATGCCAGTCGTCGTATAGGTGACGATCTCGTCGAAGCTCTTGACGTGGAAATACGGGTCGCTGTGGGGCTGAAGATCTTCGGCGCCGCAGATTCCGGCATAGGCCATGATCGTGGTGCCGCTGCCTGGCTCGTATGCGGCACCAGCGGAACGATTTCCGCCGCCACAGGCACCGGTCGTTCCGTTGAACGTGTGATTGCCGCCGAATTGATGGCCGATCTCGTGTGCCACGTAGTCGACGTCGAACGCATCGCCGACGGGACTGCTCGAGCCGGTCAGCCCCCTCGCCTTCGAGGCCTTGCAGACGCATTGAAGGACTGCAACGCCGCCGCCGCCCGTGCCGACGAGATGTCCGATGTCGTAGTTCGCCGTCCCGATCAGTGAATCGATCGTGGACTGGTTCGCGCCGAGATCGCCTGAGTCGTTGTCATACGGATCCGTTCCGGCGTTCGTAAAGACGATGGCGGTGTTGTCGACCAGCACCATCCGGATGGCCAGATCCTGCTCGAAGATCCCGCTCACGCGATTGATCGTCGTGACGATTCCAGCCTGCGCTCCGGGGACCGTGCCGCCATAGAAAGCCGAGTATTCGCCGGTGGCAGCCATCGCCAGGCGGTACGTGCGAAGCGTGGCGCCGCTCGCGGCAAGAGCAGCTACGCGGCTCTCGTAACTGACACTCTCGGACGCCGGGGTGCTGACCGCCGTCGGATTCTCGTTCGTGAATTCACAATGGAACGCCGGCACGTTTCCCGGGCGGAAGTAGTCGCGCCGCCAGTAGCTCATGTAGAACCGTTTGTCGCCGCGCAGCAGCGGGTCGATGAACACCGCGCCCTGCGAGGTGCGAATGAATCCGTGGAATCCTGCCGGCGTGAAATCGAGACGCGCCATCGCGGTCGGATCATCGACGCCCTGGCCGCGATACGTCTTCACGTCCGAAAGCTTCGCCGCGAGTTGCGGCTCCATCATCACGGATTCCTGAATGCGGAATCGTGCGAACGAGCCATCCGGCATCGGCAGGGTCATGATCGGCGAGATGTCCTCGACGCCGAACGTGAGCTCGAGCGGCGCGGTGGCCGCCAGATCGCGAAAGGCCTGCTCGTTCAGCGACAGCACGCGGAAGTTGCGCGGGAAGAGCACGCGCGGTCCGTGGCCTGCCGCGATCGCGGCTGCTTCCGTGGTGTCCTGCCACAGGCCGTCGCTCGAAGTGGCAGCGGATGCCGTGTCAGAGAAGGTGAGGGAGACGAAAAGGGCTGCGGCGAGAAAGTAAGTGGTTCCAGAACGATTCAATGCAGGTCTCCCGACTTTCGGACTAATGGCGCGAGATCTTAGCCCATCTTGATAGCATGCGCCTCCCATGCGTCGGGCCCTCTCTGTCGTTGCTTTGCTGATCGTCTGCTCGTGCGCGGCCCCGCTGCCTCCGCCGTCCGTCTCGGCGCCGGAGCTGCCGCCACCTCCGCCACCGACCATGCCGGCGGACGAAACCGTCTCCGGCAACGTGCGCGTGATGGCCTCCGCGCTCAATGTGCGACGCGAGCCGTCATCTGACAGCGAGGTGCTCGTACAGGTGAAAAAAGGGACGTCGCTGGGCGTGTTGCGCAGCGACGCGAGCTGGATGAAAGTGCGCCTCGCCGACGGCACGACGGGCTGGGTTGCCTCGCGTTTCGTCGCCGATCCCTCGAAACGCGCGCAGCCGAAACGCGGCGGTTGCACCCCCGACTCGGATTACGCATTCGTCGAAACGCCGACGCCGACGTTCTCCGAGCTCGGTGCGCACGGCCTCGTGGTGGTCGAGGCGAACGTGAACACGAAGGGCATCGTGACGTCGACGAAGCTGATCTCGAACTCGACCGGCGACGAAGCCCTCGGGTTTCTGACGGAGCGCGAGATCAAGAGCGCGAAGTTCTCGCCCCCGATCCGCGATTGCGGACCGAGGGCGTTCATCTTCACCTACCGACGCACCTTCTGACGAACGTTCGTCGGTACGTGGTTGTCGGTTATCGGTTGTCGGTTTTCTGTGCCGTTACGCGAAGAGCCACAGACAACCGACAACCGACAACGCGAAGCCTCACTACTCTCGATGGTGATGTTCCCGTTCTGATTCGCGAGCTC
>DASYLL010000306.1:0-22234 GCA_036009605.1 Thermoanaerobaculia bacterium
TTCCATTTTGTTCAACTTTCCGTCAGCCGCGATACGTCGCTGCAAACTCCATCGCGTGATACGTGATGATCAGATCGGCGCCGGCGCGTTTGATCGACGTCAGGATCTCCTGCATCACGCGTGGTCCGTCGATCCAGCCGCGTTCCGCCGCGGCCTTCACCATCGAGTATTCGCCGCTGACGTTGTACGCCGCAATCGGCAACGGAAAGCGATCGCGTGCCTGACGGATCACGTCGAGATACGCGAGCGCCGGCTTCACCATGACGATGTCCGCGCCTTCTTCGACGTCGATCTCGATCTCGTGCAGCGCCTCGCGTCCGTTCGCGGGATCCATTTGATACGTGCGTCGATCGCCGAACTGCGGCGCGGATTCCGCGGCTTCGCGGAACGGTCCATAGAACCCCGAAGCAAACTTCGCCGAGTACGCCATGATCCCGACCTCGGGCATCGCACGTTCATCGAGCGCGCGTCGAATCGCACCGATGCGGCCATCCATCATGTCCGACGGCGCAACGAAGTCAGCACCAGCCGCGGCGAATGAGATCGCCTGCTTCATCAGAAGAGGCAGCGTTTGATCGTTGTCGACGTCTTTCACGCCGTCGCGATCGACGATGACGCCGCAATGACCGTGATCGGTGTACTCGCAGAGGCAGACATCCGCGATCACGGTCATCTCGGGCACGTGTCGCTTGATGGCTTCGATCGCCGATTGCACAGGGCCGCTCGGATCCCACGACGACGAGCCGATGCCGTCTTTCGTTTCCGGCAATCCGAACAACAGCACCGCGCGAATGCCGCTGTCGTATGCGCGCTGCGCCGCGTCGACCGCATCGCGCACGCGCATCTGCAGGACGCCGGGCATCGAGCCGATCGGCGCGGTCTCGCGCGTTGGCGGCACGACGAACAGCGGATAGATCAGATCCTCGGGACGCACGATCGTCTCGCGCACGAGCGAGCGAATGCTCTCGCTGCGCCGCAGGCGTCGCGGTCGGACGGTCAGGTTGGTCGTCTTCGTGCGGGTGGTTGGCTCATTCGTCGAGATCGTCGTCGTCATCGTCTTCCGGCTCCCCGGCAAAGTAATACGCGCGCGTGCATTCCGCCGAGCAATATTTGCGGCCGAAGCCGGCGCGATGCGCGCAGTCGGTGCAGAAGAAGCTGTGGCACATGCCGCACGCCTCCAGCCGCATCTTCTCGTCCGTCGCCCCGCAGCCCTTGCAAACCCGTTCGCCGATCTCGCTCATTCGCGCCCGCTCTCCACTCGAAATTTTGCACCCGTCGCGCTGTTGCAGTGTAGTCCTCGCCACGCTCCGGCGTGTGCGGACGATCCTTGACGGCAACTGGTGCGGCCCCTACAATCCCGCTCCCCAGCCTGCTGCGATGGACACTTGGCGGTGTAGCTCAGATGGTTAGAGCGGGCGTCTCATAAGCGCTAGGTCACAGGTTCGACTCCTGTCACCGCCACCACTCGCGGCATGGTCGCTCAGCCGCGCTCGAAGCGTGTTGACCCCTACGGACAGTTCGCTGCCTTGGCGAGATCGAGGCGTCCTTCCGACACACACTTCCCTTTGAGCAGATTCCCGGTGGAGCCTGTGAGCGGGACGACCGCAGACATCAGACACTTTTTCAACTCAGCCGCTTTCCACGTCGGATGCAGTGCTTTCACCAAAGCCGCGCCACCTGCAGCATAGGCCGCGGCCATGGACGTGCCTTGGGCGACCCCATATCGATCATATAGAACGGTGCTCTTGATGCCCGGAGTGTAGGAATAGGAATACCCTGCGCCCGGCACCGCGATATCGACGCTTTTGGCACCCGAGGCCGAGAACAGAGCGACCCTGTCGTCGTCGCAAGTCGTGGCCATGACGGTCAGGATGTTGGGCCTGTCATACGCCGCTGGATAGATCGGCGCCTTGTCGATGTCCCGGCCATTGTTGCCGGCAGCCGCCACGAAGAGAACGTGGGGCTTATTCTCGATCAGCTTTTCGAGGCCGCGAGAGTTGCATCCGGTCCCCCATGCGAGAAGCATGATATCGGGATCCGTCGACTCTGACAGCGCTTTCGAGACCGCCTTGATCGCTCCGTCAACGGTTCCATTGCCGTTTGCGTCGAGGAATTGATACGAGCGCAGATTCACCTTCCACGCGACTCCGGCCATTCCGACCCCGTCATCGCGAGCGCCGATCAATCCCGCAAGATGAGTTCCGTGCCACAGGACGTCGTCCTCCTTTACCTTGACCGCATCTTTGAGGTCGGGGTGGGCGTCGTTGATCCCGGAGTCGACAATGGACACATAGACGTTGGAGGCATCCCGTCCGTCAGCCTCCAGTTTCGTCCAGGCATCCTCGGCGTTCATCACGACCAGGGCACACTGGTCGTCCGGGTAGAACGGATCAGTGGGGGGAACCGCAAACATCCGAATATTTGCGTTCTTTTCCTCAGCCACTTCTTCGCGCCGTATATCATTTTCCGCCAACCACGCAATGAATTCGGACACGACCTCCTCAGGCGCCTTCAGGAATAGGGAGTAGGGCGATATCGGAACTAACGGAGTCTCGGCCTCATCCAGTGTCGCAGCTTCTCCTGGCTCAAACCTCGGCCTTCTGAGATTGAATGTCGAGAACAGATTCTGCGCCTTCTTGGCTATGGCCTGAGTTCTGAATGTCAGGATGAACTGATTGTCGATGGCCTCCCGATCACAGGTGCTCTCAATCGTGGCAGACGCAGTATTGACTGGAGGAGGTGTGCTCGCGCAGCCCGCGAGAGCGACCGCCAGCACAATGAATTGGCTTTGGAGCAAGTAAGAAAACGTACGTGCCTTCATGATTCACCTCTCAGGGGTACTGAGTCGGCCCGCAGTTTCCTCCGCCGACACGATGAGCCTGGACAACAAAGTCGGGGTTCAGAAATCCGGTGCGATGCGGGATGGGCTGCTTGGAAAGACTCGGTGGATTCGGATACACGCCGTAGTACCCATGGAAGTGCTCATCGACGCAGTTGCACGGATCCGGGTCGTTTGGATCGTGACAGGCCATACTCGGGTTCACACACAGACGCGGACCGGGAAGGAGGTCTGCGAGGGGAACGTTTGCGAGAAGGATCTGAATGTTGGTGCGTTTGCTTGTCGACTTCAATCCGATCCTGTAGACGGACTGCCCCTGCCCGGTTTGAAGATCTTCGGTTGTGAAAATGAGCTCCGACCCGACAAGGGTGACCGTCTGCGTCACTTCCTGCGCAATCGCCTGCTCGAGTTGAGCATTCATCATCACACCTGGTTGGAATTGCCAAATGCCGTCGTCGACGTGCGTCACTTCGACTCTCCCCCCGGTCAGAGGAAATCGGCTGCGAACGATAACCGGCCGCGGCCGGTTCGACAGTAGATCGGAGTGAGAATCGTGTACGTTGCCGAAGATCGTTGGCCACACGTCCCTGAGGTGCGGTACCCAGTGCATCGACGCCAGATCGGCGGCGCTGTCGGGCTCCGTCGTGCTGCCCGCAACGGTGTTCGGCGCAATGTCGAGAGGACTCGGCTTGTCTCCGGACATATCCAGGGCGACGCCATCAAGGCGAATGTAGAAAAAGTCTCGCCCCGAAACGGGATCCTGAATCTTCTTGGGTTTTTGAGGTTGCGGGCCGTTGATCTGCTCGAAGATGTGCTGGTCATCGACGGCGAGATAAACGTCATGGTGGTGCGCATTCGGAAATACCACCGCCGTTTCGTTCGGCTTGTCGATGCCCACAAAGATGGCGATGCCGCTAAACACGATCTTGGCTGTAAGGGCTGGCATTCTCGTCTCCTTCTTCAACCTGCTTTGCGGACCGGCAGCGTGCCGCTTCCGTACAATTGAAAACCCGCCCAGTGGAATGGATCGACGTTGCGGTCCCGCACCAATGACTGCAGTTGCACTTCGCGCAGTGCCTCGGACGCGGAGCGGCCCGCCATCAGTTGCCGGGCCAGAGGCGTCAGGAGCTCCTCCGTCGCGCCATCCTCTACGGCCACCAGCGAGCCGACCACCGCGGGAACACCTGCAACGAGGAACGCTCGCACCAGGCTGGTGACACCCTCCCCCTGCACGACACCGGTGTCGCATGCGGCAAGCACGACCAGCCTGCCGCGGAAACGGTTGGCCCGGATCTCCACGGTCGAGAGGCGTCCGTCGCCTTCCCGCAGATCGCCGGCGATCACGAGGGCGCGGCGCGCCGGAGTGGCCCCTGCGACGGCATGGCCCGCGAGATAGATGATGTCGGCGCCTGGCGCGGCGCGAAGAAATGCCGCGCGCGTCGCCTGACCGTCGATCACCGGCGATGCATTCAACGTTTGCGCGATCGCGCGGAGCTCGTTGTGCGCACCCGGAAGTGCCGGGAGCGAGCTCGCACTGGATCCTCGCGTATCGCCGAAGACCAGAGCCCGTGGAGAGCGCACCGCTCCCATCGCACGTTCCCGCTCGCGGCAGGCCTCGAACAACGTTGCGCTGGGCGAAACCTCGATTGCATGCGCCTCGATCAGAAACTGGCCGGACGGCGCGTCCAGGAGCGCGGCGAATGGAACAGCGGCGAGGGCCGAGTCAGGAACGATGACGAGCCGCGTTCCTTCACCGAGTACGCTCCCGGCGGGAACGAGGACAGAGCGGAGCCAGACGAGTGCGCGCCGCTGCGTGTCGGAGATCCCGGTTCGTTTGCGCCCCGTATAGAGGTCCGCGACGGCTTTGCGTACACGCTCGCGAGAGACCGGAGTCCTCACCATCGTGATGCCGTCGCGGCGCACTTCCCATCGGATGACTGCGTCCTCGAGCACGGCGTATTCGAGGAGGACTTCTTTCTCTTCGAGGACCTGCATCACCGAGGCCGACGTTGCGGTGATGCCGCGGATAATGCCCTCGAAGGCGTCGAAGAGCGTCCGCTCGCGCCTGCGCTCGGCGACGTCGTAGGACCGCGACGCATCGCCGAGGTTCGCAAACAGCGAGATCAGCTCGTCGAACAGCTCAGCTCCTCGTCCAAAAAAGCTGGTGCGCAGATCTTCGTCGCTGACGCGTTGCCGCTGCTGCTCCAACTCCTCGATCCCTGCTTCGAAGTCAGCGCGGGCACGATCGATGTCGCCGGCCCGGCCATACCCCTTGCCCCTCGCCAAAAGCAGTTGCGCTGCGCGGTAGTGCGCGCCGAGAGAGCGAAAGTATCCGAGAGCCGACGACCACGAGGCCAGGGCACGAGGAGGATCAGAGGTCTGCTGGAGAAAGCCATCCGCCAGATCCACATCTGCCAGCACGCGTCGCCGCACATCGTCCGTCGCGATCTGCGTCACGGCGTTGCGAGCGACCTGAATCGAATCTGCGGCCGCACGCGGTTGTGCGCAGCGATCCTGAATCATGGCCAGCCACACAGCGTGATAGGCGCGCTCCGAAGCGTCTTCGCTCGCGGCGGCCAGCACGCCCGCCGACTCCTGGTACGCAAGCGCGACGAACGGGCGATCGGCGATCAGCGCAGCTTCGGCGGCCTCATTGAGAGCATAAAAGAGACGACTGGGATCGTTGCAGCGAGCAAGCGCAGAGAGCGCGCGCAGACGATAACTCCATGACTGTTTCCGGTCATCCAGGACCGTGAGGTTCTCAGCGATGAGCATGTTGACCGCAGCGATGTTGCGCGGCTCGCGTGCTCCCTCGAACAGTCGAAGCGTCTTCTGAAACAGCTCTAAGGATTGTGATGGAGAGCCTTGAACGGCTTGAAGCAGTCCCTCCGCCCAATAGACCTGCGCCGTCCATGCAGGAAAGCGCGATTCATCGCGCGGTGCGCCGTCGAGGATTCGCTTTGCGGCAGCGTAGTCGCCCGCGTAGTAATACTGAAATGCACACAGTCCGGCGGCCAGCCGGTCGAGCGGCAATCCGGTCAGGCGCGCGTCCGCCATCGCGCGCTCGTAGGCCGCACCGACATCCCGTCCCTGCTCCCGCCGCGCACGGAGGTTCACCGACTGGAGTGTCAGAATCGCGTTTGCCGCGCTGCGAACACCGTTACCCGACAGGGAACGCAATGCGGCCGCGATCTCACGCACCGAGCCATCCTCCGAGCATGCCGTCCGCGCTTCCGCAATCTGTTCGATCTCCCGAAGAGCACCCGCGACCAGCGGCCCATCCCCTTTCAGCGTCGCCTCGGCCCAGCGAGGTAACAGAGTGTTCTCCGCGAATCTCCGACTTGCCAATGGATCGCCGCAAACGGATTCCGCGGAGGAAGGGAGAATGGGAGGGAACGTCGCCGGGGGGCGGAGCGCGGCGAGGCGCGACCTGGCCCGATCCGCCCACTCCGAACTCTGATCGACCTGCAGATAGTCTTTCCAGGCCCGCTGTGCGGCGGTTCGATTCTCCAGCCCCTCGAGCGCAAGTGCGCGATTGAAGAGGATCGCAGGGTCTTTCGATCCGTCACGCAATACCAACCGTGCCAGCACCTCATACGCCGCGGCATAGTCCTCACCGGCGCTCTCGCCACGGACAGCCCGCGCGAGATAGGCTGCAGCCAGATCGTTCCCGGCCTCGGGAACGGCGGACGGATTCCGCGCGGCCTTCTGCAACAAGTCGACCGCCTCATTGACTCGCCCCAACAAGAGCTGAGATACGCCGAGCGCGTGTTGATTCTCCGACGTCGGCTGAAGACGGGCGATCAGTGCGGAGGCTTCCATTAGCTGCAGTGAAGCCGTTTCCGCCGAGGATAGAGCTCCGCGAGTGATGCGCTCGGGCTCCTGATACGAAAACTCCGCGCTGAGACGCGCACCGCCTGCATGAACGCCGCCGCTCCTCGTCGCGTCCAGCAGCATCTCCATGCCGCGCGACGATCGCGACCCGAAGTGACGCAAGGCAACGAACGCCAGCGACGCAGAAAGCATCAGAAGGAGAGCACCAGCAGCGAGCGAGAGCCTCAATCGCGCCCGCGTCCCGGCGGCGTACATTTGGTCCTTCCGCGTTGCGAGCATCTCCATCTCCCTCGACTAGACGGACAGCGACCGGCAATTCCCGAATTCGACACAAATTTGAATCCGGACCTGCCTCTTTCTGGATTGTCTATATGGAAGGAGACATTGTACGACGGAGTGTTCCCGTGTGGGTTGCAGCTTTACGTAGGTGCCAAGATAGTCAGAGCGGATCTCCCGGCGCTGGGTCACAGGTTCGGCTCCTGTTGCCGCCACTACCAGTAGCGATGCGGCGATCATCTCTCAGGACTTTGTCCGCCCGATCTCTCCTATGGAAATGGTTTCCTTTGTCGTCAGTGCTCACAGTCTTTCTCCTTTGTATTGGCTAGGTGCAGCAGCAACACTCTTTTGGTAATGGCAACGACGGCCCCGAGACCGAGGGCGCCTGATAGCGAATCCCAACGTGAATCTCTGCACCTCGGTCGTTCGTGCGGAACGCCTCTGATCCGGCGACCTGCGGCGAAATCAGCTGCGGCGCCATTGCGGGAAACCAGACAACGCGGTCCTGCCAGACGACCGACAACAGGCCCGACAGGCCGCCCGGGAGCGGCTGTGTCATGGTCACTGCTGCGGAAATGCGCGTGGTTGGCGGCGGCAGGAACTGGCCCGGAATTGCGAGCGAAGTGGCGTTAGTACTGATGCGCGCGGGTGCAAGTGCAGACGTGAATACCGGCTTCGCCGTCTTTCCGTCGTAGCTCACCGCGAGATCGATCCGCCCCTGCTTCCCGCTCAGGAAAGACGTCATCTCACGGCCATAAGCAGCGGCGTAATTGATCGAGTGCGTGGCAACTTCGACGACGGGCGGCGTCAGGACGCCCTTGTTCGTTTCCGTCGCGCGATACTCGATCGACAGCGACAGACGGTCGCTGCGATGTCGAGCCGCCGTGCGGGCTGCATAGTCATTGAACGCGATCAGGCACGTTCCGCTCGCTTCGCAGCCGTGACCTCCATGGCGGCGGAAGCTATTGAGATTGTCGGTACCGATTTCCCACGTGATGCGATAGCCGCGATCACGCACACCAAGGGCGGGCTCGCGATAGTGATACCGCGCTGTGCCGAACAATTGCGGCTGGTTACTGGCCAGGCGCCCGATGTCTTGTGTGAGCCGCGAGGCAAGGGCAGGCAGTGCGGCAATCGATGCTGTTTCGAATTCGGCCATCGCGGTCATGCGTGCTGCGGCATCGGGGAGGAGCTCGGCGAACGGCGTGTCGTAGCCGGAGGCCGGAATGGACGGCGACGCCGGCATTTCATTGGAGACCAGCGCGAACAACATCGAGTCGAACAACACTCGATGCGGATCGAGACTGCGTCCGAAGCGTCGTGTGGCCGGACTGAACGAAACGCTGGCGGCGACGTCGTCGCCCCACGCGAGTGCTTCTTTCAACAGTGCCGTTCCGAGCGGATCATTGGCCACTGCGAAACCAGAGAGGACTCAATGCGGGATCGGCCAGCGTCACTTCGAGATTGACCCGCTGTCGCAGGTTGTAGCCGAGCGTGAGCGCGGTGCCGCTGTCTTTGAGTGTCGACTGATCGACATAGGCGGACGCCGTGGTCAGAAAATCCTTCAATGCCGTGCGGACCGGAGACGAGGCCGTACTCGGACCCGTCGTCGCGGCAGCCAACTCGGCTTTGCAGTTTCATCCGCACGCGTCGCGATGAGCCGGCGCAGACACTGCCGCGGGGTCTCGCTGGAAAGGCATCGTTCGTCCGCTGCGGCATTGACGGACATCAGAATCAGAAGCAGGCCAATTCGGACGGACATACGTTCTCCAATTCGGCCGGGGACCGACTCATCGGACGCGTGGCTTGTGTTGATGGAAGACGGACTACTTCGCGCAGGCGCCGGCGTCAGCGCGTACTCTCAGTGCGGCGGCGAGACCCGTGACCGACGACTCGTTCCACACGGTGATCCGAATCGTGTTCGTGCCCGGAATGATCCAGCCGGCCGGCGCGGAATACGTGACGGTTTTCGGCGGAGCAATGAAATTCCGGTTGCCGGTCGTGATGAGAAGCTGCTGATTGTTGAGATGCACGGTCGCACCGTTATCGGCGAGCAATAACAACGTCAGATTCGCGCCCTTGGCCGACGCACAGAGGCAGAACTTGTATTCGTAGACGTAGTTGCCGGGCAGCCCCCCTCGGTTTGCATCGACCGAGACCCAGTTCGAACCGGGAAGCGTGCCCCATCCCGGGAAAGGAGAAACGACGACCGGAGCCTTTGGATAACCCGCTCCCGGTCCGGAGACGAGCGTCCAGCCGGGCTGCCCCGTGGCGGTGCTGAGATCCAGATTCGCGCACGGGCGGCACGGAGTGTTGACGAACAACGTTCCCTGAAACGCGAAATACCCGCCGCCTTTGTCGCCGTCGGGCATGTTCGGAACCTTACAGGCGCCGGTGACGCACGACCTGCGATTCGCGTCCCACGTATGTCCGGGCGAGCACTCACACGGCGCCGCCGGCGGCGGCACTCTCAGTTCTGCCGAGTCACGTGCAATGCTTCGCGTTTCCTGAGCGAACAGTGCGCCGGCACAGAAGAGAACTGCAAAGATCCCACAGAGCAGACGAAACAGCACAATACGATTCGTTTTCACGACATCCTCCAACCGGCGTAATCAGAAGAGCAGTGAAGGCGCGCCGATCGTCTTCAAGCCCACGCGGTCTCCCGTTCGTGGGCTTGTAGACGGACGCCGTTTTTCGTTTCCGGATATTCGATTGTGTGTGACTTGCGCTATTGCGCCTGCGGCTGCATGAGCAGCGCGGCCATGGCGGTCGCGATCACGTCGCGATCGGCACCGGCATCATCGCCAATACGCACCATGCCGGGGCGCATCAGCTCCGCGCTCGCGACCTCGTGACCTTCGCGCACGAAGTGATAGCCCATCGGCGGTCCGGGAACGCGGCCCAGTCCTTCGATCTCGTGAACGGGCGCAAGCGAAAGCGAGTGCGATTCGTCCGCGAGCGTTCCTGAATATCCCTCGCCGCCGATCGCAAGGCTGCCGTTCACCTGCAGTTTCCACACGGACTCGTCGCCGATGCGCTGCAGATCGCATTCGAGCGACTCTTCGTAGGTCAGTTCCGCTTCGCCGAGAATGCCCAGGCCGAGGTCGCGGCGATTGAGCTTGTGCTGGCAATTGCAGGCCCACTGGTCGCCATCTGTCGGCGACATCACGAAGCGATACGCGGCCGAACCTTTCGACTTCGTGATCCACACCGGCCATGTGCCGAACGACCATCGCGTCTCGCCGGGAAACCCGTCGCGCTCGAAATGCGTCATCTGCCACTCACCGAAACTCAGCGGTTTCGAGCTGAGAGACGTGCGCGCTCGTTTCACCTGCAGGACGGACGCGGATTCGAGCGATTCCGCGACAGGCATCAGCGGACGTACCGTTCCGCATCCAACGACGAACATCATGAGGAGGAGACCGAGGGAGAAACGCTTTGCGACCTTCACAGCACACCGTCCTGATTGCGAATTCGACTGCTCTTGTGGCGGCCTCATTCGCAGGCGATGTGCCAGGACGTTTCTCTCACAAAGGGGAGGAACGGCAAGAGAAAGTGTCCGCGCGGAGAGTCGTGCGTGCCGTCATTGCAGGACACGGCAGGAAAAGGGGCATTCGCGGCTCTCCTATGACGGGAGGCTTCCCATGTCACGCAATCTCGTTCTCTTCTGCGACGGCACTGCAAACAAATTCGGCGAGAAGAACACCAACGTCGTTCGCGTCGTGCAGTGTCTCGTTCGGGACGATGACCGGCAGATCGTCTATTACGATCCCGGCGTCGGTACAATGCCCGGCCCGGGACTGGTCACCCGCGTCGGAAAGTTCGTTTCCAAACTGGTCGACCTCGCGTTTGCCACCGGGCTCGATCGCAACGTCGAAGAGGCGTACACCTTCGTCATCAATCACTACGAGCCGGGAGACAAGGTGTATCTCTTCGGGTTCAGCCGCGGCGCCTACACGGCGCGCGTGGTCGCGGCCCTGCTTCATCACGTAGGACTCCTGCCGCGCGGATCGGAGAATCTGATTCCGTACGCGTTGCGGCTGTTGCGCGTCGCGCGCAAAGACAATCGCGGAATCGCCGATCAGTTCCGCGCAACGTTCGCGCGACCGATCGACGGCAACCCCGATCGACGCTTCCCCGTTCATTTCGTCGGCGTGTGGGACACCGTCTCGTCGGTCGGATGGTTCTGGGAACCGGCGAAGTTCGCCTATACGGCGACCAACCCCGGGATCTCGATCATCCGTCATGCGATCTCGATCGACGAGCGCCGCGCGTTTTATCGGCAGAACCGTTTCGCGCGCGCGAACGACGTGCAGGATCTGCAGCAGCTCTGGTTCGCCGGCGTACATTCGGACGTCGGTGGCGGTTATCCCGATACGACGATCAATCGCTGTTCGTTCGACTGGATGGTCGATGAAGCGGAGACCGCGGGCCTGCGCATCGATCCCGCGCGACGTGCCGTCGTTGCGCCGCCGGTTCCGGAACCGTGGCTCGCCAAACAGCACAACGAGCTGAAGAAACCATGGTGGTGGCCGCTCGAGCTTTTCCCGAAGATCCATTGGAACAGCAGCAAGCGCCGCAATTCGATTCGGCTGAATTTCTTTCGCAGCCGCAAGCTGTTCGACGGCGAGTTGCTGCACGAGTCGACCCTGTTGCGGATCCGCGACAGCGACTACACGCCGGCCAGTCTGTCGCGCGAATTTCGCAAGTACGTGCGCAGTCTGCCGACCGTTCCGAAGACGCTGGCGTATCGGAAATGAGCAACGCGCTCAATCCCCTTGCACGCCCCCCGGATACACGACGAAACCGCCGTTTGCGTAAATGATGTCGCAGTCCGGATTGTCGGTTTCGCCGTTCGCGTAATCGCCGTCCGTGTCGAGCAGACCGTCGCGGCCGCGTGAGCGGAGTGCGTACTGCTTGCCGTCCGCGGCGACGGCGAACTCGTAGGGGCGCAGCCAGCCGTCGTAGCGCGGGAACTCCTTCGAGTAGGTCGGGACCAGCATGGTGCGCAGCGCGTCGGCGGTGAGCGGCGTCGGCAGATAGGTGTAACCTGCGGCGGCGTACGACTGCGTGTCGGTCGCGCGCGCTTCCCACGCCGTGGCGATCACGCGCATGTCGTTCAGCGTCCGTTTCTGGCGCGTGCGGTCGATGGCCAGGAAGTAGCTCATCACGGCGATCGCGGCGATGATGCCGATGATCCCGACGACGATCAGAATCTCGAGGAGGGTGAATCCCGATTCACGGCGACGCGGCATGATGCGATCTCCTGTCGATGCGGCGGTACGCGAGTTCTTTACCCGATCCGGGATCGAGCCGTGCCGTCTGATTGCGGCCGTTTCCGGAGGAACCGACTCGACGGCACTCCTTCTTGCCCTATCCGGATTGCGTGAAGACAGATTCGCGCTTGAAGCGGCGCACGTCAACCATCATCTCCGCGGTTCCGAGTCGGATGAGGACGAAGAGTTCGTGCGTGAGCTGTGTCGCGAGCTCGGTGTGACGCTGCACGTCTCCGATGGAACGCTCGATCCGGCGCTGGTTCGCGAGCGCGGTATCGAAGCCGCTGCACGCACGATCCGCTACGAGCAGCTCGCGAAGATTCGCACGGAAAACGACGCAAGGTTCGTCGCCACCGCGCATCAGAAAAACGATCAGGCCGAAACGGTTCTCATGCGCCTGCTCAGCGGAAGCGGCATCGCCGGCCTGCGGGGCATTCATCCGATTCGCGACGATGGCTTCGTCCGTCCGCTGCTCGACGTGACACGCGATGCGATCGATGACTACCTGCGCGAACACGACATCACGCCGCGACACGATCGCTCAAATGACGATCCGCGCTTCTTGCGGAATCGCGTCCGCGTGCTCGTGCGCGAGCTCGGTGCGACGGAGAACTTGGCCTCGATCGCTGATCAGGCGCGACAGCAATGGCCGATCTTCGAACGCGCCATCGACGACGCCGAACGCGAATGCGTCGAAGTGCGCGACGATGAATCGCGCTTTCACGCGCAACCCGACAGCGAATGGCTGCGCGCCGCACTCCTGCAACGTCACATCCGCCGCCTCGATCCGTCGGCTCGCGACTTCGACGCCCAACGGATCGCGCGCGAGCTCCCATCCATCAAAAGAACGAGCGTGACGAAAACCCTCGAGCTCGTACGCCAGGGCGAGACGCTGATCCTGCGCCGACCTCCGAAACCAACGAACGCGTTCGAACTGGACCTGACCCCCGACAACCCAACGTTCATCGCACAGCTCGGCCTCACCATCCGTGTCATCCCGAGCGGAGCGAGGGACCTGGGCGGGCGGGGCGCGAACATCGAGCCCATCGCCCCGCCCACCCAGGTCCCTCGCTCAACGCTCGGGATGACAGCGCGACAACCCTTCCAGCTCCCCGAACGCGCATCCGCAACCTTCACCATCCGTAACCGCCGCCCCGGCGATCGCTTCCAACCACTCGGCTTCCCCTCCTCGAAAAAGCTCAAGGATTTCCTGATTGACCGTAAAATCCCGGCAGAGATTCGCGACCGGCTTCCTCTGCTGATCTGGAACGGCGAGATCGTCTGGGTGGCCGGCGTGGAGATCTCGGAGCGATTCAAAGTGACCGACTCCGCGGGCGGGATTTACGAAGTGTGGATGGAGGACTCGGGTGCCCCCTGCGACGACGACCACGACGATCGCTCCCGCATTCAGCGCTGACGACATCGCCCGCCGCGTCGCCGAGCTCGCGATGCAGATCCGCGCAGACGTCGGCGAGGACGAGATCTTCTTCCTCTGCATCCTCAAAGGCGCGTCGGTCTTTCTCGCCGATCTTCTCCGTTCCGTCACCGGCGATGTCAGCTATGGCTTCATCGACGTGATCCGCGACGCCGAAAGCAACAGCGCGGCCGACGCGCTGGAGATCGACTTCCTCAGCTACACCGACATCCGAGGACGCCATGTCTTCGTCCTCAAAGACGTCGTGAACACGGGCGTGATCGAGAACTATCTGCTCAGCCAGTTGCGCCTGCACGCGCCGGCGACGCTCCGCCTCGTGGCGCTCCTCGACCGCGCCGACGCGCGGACCGCGGACGTGAAGACCGACTTCAGCGCCTTCACGATCGGCGAAGGCACCTTCGCGGGCTACGGGCTGGAGCACGAGAGACGGTTCGGAAACCTCCCGTGGATCGGCCGCGTAGACCTGCAATAACGATCTATCCCCTCCCGTTACGGGATCGCGATAGTGTACGTGGCACGCGCGGATCATCCGCGACGCCATGCTGGAGGCATTTCGTTGAATTCCACAGTTAAGACCGCACTCCTGTGGGTCGTGATCATCGTGCTGGTGTTCCTCCTCTGGAGCCTGTTCAACACGGCGAAGGGCGCGAGCGAACAGATTCCGTACAGCGCGTTCATCACTCGCGTCAATCAGGGGTACGTCGACAAAATCGTCAAGCGCGGAATCGATATCCGCGGCGAGACCAAAGCCACCGCTCCCGGCGGCAAAAAAGAGTTCCACACCAACGCCGATGGCCCGCTCCCGGACGACGACCTCAAACTCCTCCGTGAGAAGGGCGTCACCATGGAGTTCGAGCCGGAGCGCGACGCTCCGTTCATCACCGCGCTCATCACCTGGGCTCCGTTCCTCTTCCTCATCGGCCTCTGGATCTTCTTCATGCGCCAGATGCAGGCCGGCGGAAACAAGGCGCTCTCCTTCGGCAAGTCGAAGGCGAAGCTCCTCTCCGGCAGCGCCAAGAAGGTGACGTTCAAGGACGTCGCCGGCGTCGATGAAGCGAAGGTCGAGCTGGCCGAGATCATCGAGTTCCTCAAGGAGCCGCAGAAGTTCACCAAGCTCGGCGGAAAAATCCCGAAGGGCGTGCTGCTCATGGGACCTCCCGGCACCGGCAAGACGCTTCTCGCGCGCGCCATCGCCGGCGAGGCGAACGTCCCGTTCTTCTCGATCTCCGGCTCCGACTTCGTCGAGATGTTCGTCGGCGTCGGCGCCTCGCGCGTCCGCGATCTCTTCGAGCAGGGCAAGAAGAACGCGCCGTGCATCATCTTCATCGATGAGATCGACGCCGTCGGTCGTCACCGCGGCGCAGGCCTCGGCGGCGGACACGATGAGCGCGAACAGACGCTCAATCAGCTGCTCGTCGAGATGGACGGCTTCGAGTCGAACGAAGGCGTGATCCTGATCGCCGGTACCAACCGTCCCGACGTTCTCGATCCCGCGCTGCTCCGTCCGGGCCGTTTCGATCGCCGCGTCGTCGTCGATCTGCCGGATCTCAAAGGCCGCGAAGGCATCCTCCGCGTCCACACGCGCAACATCCCGCTGGCCGAAGACGTCGACCTCGCGGTGATCGCACGCGGTACGCCCGGCTTCTCCGGCGCCGACATCGCGAACCTCGTCAACGAGGCCGCGCTCAACGCCGCGCGCTACGACAAGAAGAAAGTCCAGATGGTCGACTTCGAATACGCGAAGGACAAAGTCATCATGGGCGTCGAGCGGAAGTCGATGATGATGTCCGATCGCGAGAAGCGGAACACCGCCTATCACGAGTCGGGTCACACGATCGTCGCGGCGATGCTGCCCGCCGCCGATCCGCTGCACAAGGTCACGATCATCCCGCGCGGACGCGCGCTCGGTCTCACGCAACAGTTGCCGACCGAGGACAAGTACTCGTATTCGAAGCGGTACCTCGAGGCGATGCTGGCCGTGCTGATGGGCGGACGCATCGCGGAAGAAGTGTTCCTCAACGAGCTCACCACAGGCGCCGGCAACGACATCGAGCGTGCCACGGCCATGGCCCGCAAGATGGTGTGCGAGTGGGGCATGTCCGAGCTCGGTCCCGTCACCTTCGGCAAGAAGGAGCAGGAGATCTTCCTCGGCCGCGAGTTCGCGCAGCACGGCGACTTCTCGGAAGCGACGGCAGTCGAGATCGACAAGGAAGTGCGCCGCATTCTCGACAAGGCGTACAAGGCCGCGCACGAGATCATCAGCACGAACAAAGGCGCACTCGATCGCATCGCGCGCAAGCTGCTCGAGCGCGAAACGCTCGACGGTGTCGAAGTGAATCAGATCATCACCGAAGAGACGGGGATGGACTACCTGAAGCTGAAGGAGTACTACCCCGATCAGAGCCCCGGCGAGCAGCTGACCATCGCGCCGGGCTCGGGCCCGTCCACCGAAGCGGCGACGCCCGTCGCCTCGCCGGACCGGAGCGCGTAACACTTGAACGACACGCAACACCACGACGAGGGCGGGCAGCAATGCCCGCCCTCGGAGTCTGCGGCGGAAACGCAGGTACCAGCAGCGCCGCCGGTGCGGCATTGGCGGCCCGCGGAAGAGCCGACGTGCTGCGGATCGGGTTGTATCGACTGCCCGTTCTGAGTTTCTTCGCTATGCTGGCGGACACATGCACGAGCGCCGTGTCCGCGTTTTCCGCGCGCTGCCTCTCCTCTGCGTCCTGCTGCTCGCGTCGCTGACGCCCGCAAGCGCGGTCGACGCCGACCGGAAGATCTCGCAGTTCGGCCACACGGCCTGGCGCATCCGCGACGGCATTTTCAACAGCACCGCAAACGCGATCACGCAAACCACGGACGGCTATCTCTGGATCGGCACCGAGAACGGTCTCGTGCGATTCGACGGCGTGCGTTTCGTTCCGTGGAAACCGCCTGCAGGACAGCAACTCGACGATCGAATTTTTTCGCTGCGCGCAACGCGCGACGGCACGTTGTGGATCGGGACCGGCAGAGGGTTGTCGTTCCTGAAGAACGGAAACGTCGTCAACGTGGAGGTCGGCTCACGGATCAATTCGATTGTGGAGGATCCCGCGGGGAACGGCGTGTGGATCGTGCGAACCCGCCCACGTGAGGCGAACGGGCCGCTCTGTCACGTGACGGGACGGACCATGCGGTGCTACGGCAAGGACAAGGGCATCCTCTTCGACTCCGCGGCGCACCTCACACGAGGACCCGACGACAGTTTCTGGTTCGGCGGCCGAAACGGGTTGGTCCACTGGGTCGCGGGCAACGTCACGCATTTCTTTCGCGAGGAACTGGCGAAACACGAAGGACTGTACGGCGTCGGCGCGATCGCCACGGAAAGCGACGGCTCGACGTGGATCAGCGTCGAGCAGGCGCCGGGAACGCCCGCCGCGCTTCGCCAATTCAGCAAGGGACAATGGATCACGCACCCGCTCCCGCGCGCCGGAGACCACGAGCTCGACGTCACTTCGTTGTTCATCGATCGCGAGCACACGGTCTGGATCGGCACCGGCGGCGATGGCCTCTATCGCCTGCACGGCGGACAGTTCGATCGCTTCGCAGCGGCGGATGGATTGTCGGGCGACGACATCGGGCGCATGCATCAGGATCATGAAGGCAACGTCTGGGTCGCGACGTCGCAGGGAATCGACGTCTTCCGCAATGCGCGCGTCGTGAGCTACTCCGTGCGCGAAGGGCTGACCGCCGACAGCGTCAGTTCCATCGTCGCCTCGGCGGACGGAAAAGTGTGGATCGGAAACGTCGGCGCTCTCGACGTCATGCAGAACGGGAAATTGACGGCGATTCGCAAGGAACAGGGCTTTCCCGGCCGCACGATCTCTGCTCTCTTTTCTGATCATGCAGGCCGCCTCTGGATCGGAATCGATCGCGGCCTCTTTGTCTATGACGGAAAGCGGTTCCTGCCGATCACGAAACCGGACGGCACGCGAACAGGATTGGTCATGGTCATGACCGAAGACGTCGATCGCAACATGTGGATTCAATCGAGCGATCATTTGTTTCGTGCTCGCGATCTGAAAATCGAAGAGACGGTCGAGAACGTCCCCGGCGCGTTTTCATTGGCGCCGGATCCGAAAGGCGGGATCTGGATCGGCCAGCCCAATGCCACGGTCTCGAAATTCGCACACGGCAAGATCGAGCACTTCCCGCCGCCGGCCAACCGCGAAGACGGCTCGGTTCTCGGACTCGTCGTCGATCCGGATAGCTCCGTATGGGCCGCAGTCCAGACAGGTCTCGTTCGCCTGGTCGGAAAAGAGCGCAGGCTCCTCGGTCTCGAGAACGGTCTTCCCTGCCGAGGGATTTACGCGCTGCAGGACGACGATCAACGCGGTCTCTGGCTCTACACACAATGCGGCGTCGTATCGATCGCCCGCTCCGAACTGGATAAGTGGTGGGCGCGCCCGGACACAGTGGTGAAACTGCGCACGTTCGATCTGCTCGACGGTGCCCAGCCCGGGATGTCGACCTTTACTCCCGCGGTCACGAGATCGCCCGATGGGCGAATCTGGTTCGCCAACGACCGCATCGTCCAGATGGTCGACCCCGCCCGTCTCGAACGAAACTCCAAACCACCGGCCGTACACATCGAACGAGTCGTCGCCGATCGTCGTTCTCATGCGCCCCAAGCGAATCTACGGCTTCCGGCGCTGACTCGTGACATCGAGATCGACTACACGGCGCTCAGCTTCACCAGTCCGCAGAAGGTGCGGTTCCGCTACAAGCTGGAAAACCGCGATACCGACTGGCAATATCCCGAAACGCGCAGACAGGCGTTCTACAGCGATCTCCCGCCAGGCAATTACACGTTTCGCGTCATCGCCTGCAATAACGACGGCGTCTGGAACGAAGCCGGCGCCTCGCTGCAGTTCAATGTCGCAGCCGCCTGGTATCAGACGAACTGGTTCCGTGCGCTGGCGGTCATCGCGGCGTTGCTGCTCATCTGGGTGCTCTATCGATTGCGCCTGCGCCAGATTGCACGCAGTATCAGCGCGCGGTTCGATGAGCGACTGGCCGAGCGCACCCGCATCGCGCGAGAACTGCACGACACGCTCCTGCAGACGATTCAGGCGAGCAAGATGGTCGCGAATGAAGTGCTGACGCGATCCGACGATCCTGTTCAAACGCGGCGCGGCATCGAACGCCTCTCGGGCTGGCTCGATCAAGCCGTCCAGGAGGGACGCGCAGCGCTGAACTCACTGCGTACGTCGACGACGCAGGAGAACGACCTCGCGCGAGCATTCCGTCAGGTCGCGGAGAACTGCGAGAAACCCGATTCGATGGAGATTTCGCTTTCCGTAGTCGGCAGCGCGCGAGACATGCATCCAATTGTCCGTGACGAGATTTATCGCATCGGCTACGAAGCGATCCGCAATGCCTGTACGCATTCCAACGCCACGAAACTGGACATCGAGCTCCGCTACGAAAAGGAGCTGACGCTACGCGTGCGCGACAACGGCGTGGGCATGGCCGCAGATACCGTAGAGAGCGGAAAAGACGGGCACTACGGATTGCCGGGCATGCGCGAGCGCGCCGATCACATCGGCGCGACGTTCACCATCGTCAGTGCGTCGAGTGGTACCGAGGTCACGGTGATCATTCCGGAGAGCGTCGTGTTCCTGAAACGCTCGCAATGAAGCGCGGCGTGAACAATCGCGAATCAGGCACGCCATTCGGACGCAGTTGCCGATAGAGGTGCAGATCGATCTCGATCTGCCGCCGCAATCCGTTGTCCTTCTCGCCGCCGATGCGATAGAGCGCATCGCGCGCCGCAGCACGCAACAACGCGCTTTCGGCGACTGCATTGAGGTTCGTGAATTTCGCACCGGTCAATAGACGCGCGACTGCGTCATAGCGACCATTCGCATACGCGATCACCGCGGCTTCGAGTTGTGCACGTTCTTTGGCGATGTTCGGATCGCGCACAGGCGCAGGCGCGGGCGCCGGCTTTACTACGGGCACCGGCGTGCTCGTCGTGACCGGTTTCGTGGTCGCGCCTTCGCCGAACGGCACCGTCGTCTCGAGCACGATTTCCCGCGGCTTCGCCGCGTTCGCCTTCGGCTTGCAACCTCCGCGCGTCTCCAGATGCTTCGCGAAATCGGGAATCGTCGGCGTCACTCCCTGCCGCTCCGACTCCGCAAACGCCTTCAACGCCTCCACGCACTTCCCCTGTCTGGCCAGTGCACGCGCGAGAAAGTAGTGCGGCACATACGTCTCGTACCAGCTGCCTGCGATGCTCACCGTTCCTTCGACTTCGGTCGGATTCACGGCGATCGTTTCGCGCATCAGCCGTTCCGCGTTCTTCCAATCTTTCTTCTCGAACGCCAGCACGCCTTCAGCAAACGTCTTCGGCGCCTGCGCGTCGACCTTCATCGCAATCAACAGAAGGAAGACTAGAGCGTTACGCATCGCTTACCGTCCGATCCCGATGCTGTCCACATACCGCGCAGCATCAATCCGATCCAACTCCACCTCGGCACGCGCGACTCCGTTCGCCGTCACCGTCGCACTCACCGAAGCACGACGATTCGAATTCGGATTCATGAGCGTCACCTGATAGACGCCCGGCGGCAACGACAACACGAGCGGCGTGTCCGTTTCTCCACCCGAGAGTTGCTCCGCTCCCGACGCATCCCTCACCGAAATCACGCGTCCCCACGGAAACGCGTTGATCAGCAACTGCCCCGATTCCGCGACACTCGGGACTTCGATCGCCACCGTTGACGGAACCGGCGCCACCGTGGCAACCGCCACGACCGCGGGTTTGCTCGACGACCTCCGCCAGAACAACGCGACCACGATCAGCAGCACGATCGCCACGATCGCCGCCGCCGGATACCAGCGCGGCAACGACGTCTTCGTCACTTCCGTCACCGCAGGGAGCTCGGGAAACGGCGTCGTGTACGGCATCTCCACCGTTCGTTGCTCGCTCCGCGCGACCGTCGCATGCAGCGCTTCCGCAAACTCCGCTGCCGTCTGGAAGCGATCCTCCGGCCGCTTGGCCAGCGCCTTGAGCAATGCCTCGCGAATCACCGCCGGCACGCGATTGCCGGGATCCGTCTCCGCGAACGAACGCGGTGGTCGCGACAGATGTCCATTCAGAATCGCAAAGTAGTCCTTGCCGGTAATCGGCTTCGCACCGGTGAGAAGCTCGTAGAGCACGACACCGAATGAATAGAGATCGCTGCGCCCGTCGACCAATCCGCTGAATTGTTCCGGCGAGGCGTACTGCACCTTGCCGATGAACTTGCCGACCATCGTCAGATGCTTCGTTGTCGACTCGAGCGATTTCGCGATGCCGAGGTCGATCAGTTTCACGCGCGGCTCGGAAGAGTCGCTGTCGTTCGTGAGCATGATGTTGTCCGGCGAGATGTCGCGGTGCACGAATCGCTTGTCGTGCAGGTAGCCGAGGGCGGAGAGGACCTGTTCGGCGATCGGGATGAGGAGCTGGTAGTCGAGCGGCGCGTTGTTGCGCGTCATCAGCTCGCGCAGATTCACACCCTCGATGTACTCCATCACCATGTACGACGTCCCGTCCGCCGCCACGCTGAAGTCGATCACCTCGGCGAGATTGGGATGGCGGAGCTGCTTGCCGCGTTTGGCCTCGCCGAGGAAGCGCTCCTTCAGCTCATCGACGGCCTCGATCTCGGCCTGCATCACCTTGATGACGCGCACCTCGTCGAAGAAACGGTGGCGAACCTTGTAGACGGCACCCATACCGCCCTCGCCCATTTTGGACAGGACTTCGTAGGTCGCTTCGATCTCTTTGGCGAGAACCATCGACGCCGCCGGTGCAGTCATTATAGAAGCCGCTACAATCTGGGCATGCCTGTGATCACCTGCCCCGACTGCGGGCGCGACGTTTCCACTCTCGCCTCTGCCTGCCCGCATTGCGGTCGCCCCTCCCCGGCCGGCATGGCGCCCATTGGCGGCGTCGCGCAGCCGCCGCGCAAAGAAGAGACGCTGTGGCAGGGCACGCCGTCGATCACACTGCTGCTCGGACACTTCGCCGGCATCGTGCTCGTGCTCGTCGCTGTGCCGCTGCTCGCGCTCTTCTTCGCGTCGACGATGCCGGACGATCTCGAGCGCGCCTCCGGCATGCGTTCGTTCGGCTGGTGGGCGACCGCGATCATCGTATTTGCTCAGCTCATCGCGCTTGCCGTTGCGTGGATCCGCCTGCGCAGCACGATGTATCGCGTGACCAATCAGCGTGTCCTCGTCGAGCAGGGCGTGTTCTCGAAGACGGTCGACGAGATCGATCTTCGCTACGTCGACGACTCCACTTTCACGCAAACCTTCTTTGACCGCATCCTCGGCATCGGCAGCGTGACGTTGATGTCGTCCGACACGAACACGCCGCGCTACGTGTTGCGCTCGATCAAAGATCCGCGCGGCGTGCGAGAGATGATTCGCGCCGAGGCCTATCAGTCGAGCCAACGGCAGGTGTTCACCCGAGTGACATAAGTTTGGAGTGCGGTAGCCGCAGCTACCGCTTTTGTATGTTCCTGCGCTGAAGAAGACATACAAAAG
>DASYLL010000307.1:0-47651 GCA_036009605.1 Thermoanaerobaculia bacterium
TGAATGGCTTCATCGGGCACGACCAGCTCCGTCGGTGCTTCCGCCTGCGACGCACCGCTCTGAAAATTGACCTCGACGAACGTGCCGATCTTGAGCTGCTGATTCGGATTGACGACGTCAAGACGAACGCGGCCCGTGCGCGTCTGCTCGTTCAATACGGGATCGATGTACGTAATGCGCCCTTTTGCGATGGAGTGGCCCAGCGCCGCGGACCGCACCTCGGCAGGCGTGCCGATGCGCATCGCATTGATCTGCGACTCCGGGACATTCGCAATGACCCACACCGTCGAAAGATCGGCGATCGAGAAAATGGGTGCGCCCGCCTGCACACCGGCGCCGGCATTGAGATGCCGTTCCGTGATCGTGCCGGAGATCGGTGCGCGCAACGCGACGCTGGAGATGCTGTGCCCCTTCACTCGCTCATCCGAACCAAGCGCACGCAGACTGGCTCGGATGTGATCGACCTCGGCCTGCGACGTCGCCGCTTCCGCTTCGGCGGCCGCGAGATCTTTTCCCGCCGCGGCACCGAGCTCGCTGAGCCTGCGCAACCGGCGAAGGCTCGACTGCGCGAGATTCACGCGAGCCTGTGCTTCGATTTCTTTTCCATGCAGTTCGGCAATCTCGGGACTGGAGATGACGGCCAGCACCGCCCCGGAGCTGACGCGATCACCGGCGACGGCGGAGACGCGTTCCACGCGACCGCTGACGAGCGGCGTCACCTCCTGCATCCTCTGCGCGTTCGCTTCGATCGTTCCGGTGGTCTTCAGCCCCGAGACGGACACGCGCAGCGTGACCTGCGCGTACTGAATGCCGGCAGCGGTCATCGCGTCAGGCGTCAGCTCGACGAGACCCTCGGCCTCGCCTTCGTGTTCTTCGGCTTCCGCCGTTTCCGTCTTTTCGGCTGCGCTCTTCCCGCCACACGCGGCGACTGCAAGCAGCGCAACGACGACGAGCAGCACTGCGATCATGCGTGTCCACCGCGAGTCCGCCGCGGAACGTGTTTCTTCTGTTTTGATCGGTTTCATTGCTTCGACTCCTCGTTCCTTTCGACAGGCTCGGCGACGGCGGCCTGCAGATCGATGAGAGCGATCGCGCGCTCGTTGAGCGCCTCGGTAAGTTCCCTCTGTGCGTCCACCAGACGGCGGCGCTCGGCGAGAAACTCACTGATCGTGAACGCGCCGGCCTCGTAGGCGGCGCGCATCGTTCGGACGTTCTGCTCCGAGCGCTCGATCACACCCTGCCGGAAGACCTCGATGGCCGCTTCGGCAGCCGCATAGCGCGCGGCAGCGCTTTCGACCTCCGCGCGGATCTGCGACTCCGTCAGCTCACGCAGGCGCTTCGCCTGTTCGATGGAAGCCGCGGCTTCGGCCTTCGCGCCCTGATTGCGGTTGAAGATCGGCAGTGAGATTCCGACACCGGCGTTGAACAGCTGATCCTGATCCGTGAGCGGTCCGACCGGCGTCTGGTCGAAACCACTCCGCCCTTTCGTGTAGCCGCCGAAGACGTTGATCTCGGGCAGTGCGTGCGCGTTCGCGAGCCGTAGTCCTGCCTGGGCCGCTTCGATGTTCAGATCGGCAGCACGAAGATCGGGACGACGCAGCAACGCGAGCCGCACCGCCTCCTCGGTCGATGGCATGACCGCACCCTCGCCGTAGCTCTGGCCGAGCGCGATCGACTCGGTCACGGGCAGTCCTGCGACGCTCGCGAGTTGCACCACCGCAGCGCGTCTGCGCCCTTCGAGCAACGCGCGGCGGGAGCGCAGCCGATCAATCTCGACGCGAAGCAGACTCGCTTCCAGCGGCGGTGCGTCGCCTTCGGTCACACGGATATCGAGAATCGTTCCGATCTCGGTATCGATCTGCGTCAGCTCGGTCGTGAACGAAAGCTCGCGCGACGCGGCGATCGCTTCCGCGTAGAGCCGGCGTACCTCGGCGGCGAGCCTGCGCTCACGATCGGAGACGAAGGCTTCCGCGGCGCGCAGTTCCGCGTCCGCAACGTCGATGCGCCGTCCGCGTTTGCCACCGTACTCGATCGGCATGGAGATCTCGGCGCGGCGCTCGACCTCACCCTCTGAGATCCCGAGCACTCCACCGGTCTGTTCGACTTCGAGCACGGGATTCGGAAGCAGCGACGTCTGACGCAATCTCGCACGGGCGCGGGTGATGTCGAGCCGGGCGGCGGCAAGCTCCCGGTTCGCAGTCAACGCATGGCGAACGAGCACATCTGCGGTGTTGTCGGAAAGACTCTGCGCTGCCGCACCAACGGCGACAGCATGGATCGCGAGAACGAGCCCGATGGCTCTCGCGAGAGAAACTTCAACATTCATGATTTCCTCGGATCGTCGAGGCGCCGATCGGCGCTGCCGATCGAACGCGCGGCGGACTGCAGCCGGAACGACTACGCGAGACGGGGAGGGTGGAAGAGGATCTGGAGGGGAGCCAGCGCAACGCTCGGGGCGACGATCGGATCGGAAGCGCTGACGAGCGTCAGTTCGGCGAGAGGCGATCCGGATTCGGACGAGAGGATGTGCGAGCAGCAGCAGAAGCAGTCTTCGGTTTGCGCGCGATGCGGCTGCGGCTCACCCGATTTGTCGACATGACCAAAGGTCGCGACAGCCGCGGCCTCGGTCTGGAACATGGGGTCGTTGTCTTCCGCGCAGACCTGAGGAAAGGCAAGATCGGCACAGGCGAGCAGAAGAAACATGACGGCGAGCACGCGAACCGTGGTGCGCCACCGCGTTCTTCTGCTGCTCTTCACCTTCGCCGACATTTTCGTGAGGTCGCGGATCTTACTCCACGGCCAGGACCGTGTAAGCCACCAACGTTCCGCGGCTATTCCACCGGACAACCGACAACTGCGAAGTGCGGGGTCAGCCGCGATCCAGCTCCTCGATCGCCCGCGTCAACATCTTCTGTACCTGCTCCTGATCCGGACTCTCGCAGTAGATCCGGATGATCGGCTCCGTTCCCGATTTGCGGAACAGCAGCCATGAGCCGTCGGCGAAGTTCATCTTTACGCCGTCCTTCTCTTCCTTCGACACGAGTCCCGATGCGAATGCAGTATCGAGCTCGCCGGAGCGGACGCGCTCGATCAGTCGCGCGCAGCGATCCATCGGGCGATTCACGTCGCGGCGGTCGTAGTGCAGCGCGCCGAACTCCTGCTCCATGCGCGTGATGACCTCGGACAGCGGACGTTTGTAGTACGCAAGTGCCTCCGCGACGAGAAGGCCAGAGAGGATGCCGTCGCGTTCGGGCATGAACGCGCCGAAGCCGATGCCGCCGCTCTCTTCGCCGCCGACGAGCACGTTGCGTGTGAGCATGAGGTCGGCGACGTACTTGAAGCCGATCGCGGTCTCGTGCAGCGTGGCGCCGAGGGATTGCGCGACTTTCTCGATGAGGCGCGTGGTCGAGAAGGTCTTCACGATCTCCCCTGCCAGCTTCTTCTCGCGCACGAGATAGAGCGCGAGCAGCGAGATGATCTTGTGCGGCGAGACGAAGGTACCGCGTTCGTCGAGGATGCCGAGGCGGTCGGCGTCGCCGTCGTTGCAGATGGCGAGATCGTAGGCACCGGAGAGCATCACATCGCGCGACGCGTAGAGATTCTCGGGGATCGGCTCGGGATTGATGCCGCCGAACGACGGATTCACGTCGCCGCGGATGCCGTCGATGATCGTGCTGTCGAGTTGTCTCCGGCCGCCGGTGAGGATGCGCTGCGCGCCGACGTAATCGAGTCCGAGAAGCTTCGACGGAATCATCGCGCCGGAACCGTGCATCGGATCGTGGAGGATCGCGAGCTTCCCTGATTTCAGCAGCGGCACATCGAGTTGCGCGCGCACGCCGTCGACATAGTCGTCGAGGATGTTCTCTTCGCCGATCGATCCGCCTTCGCGCGCGGTGCGGCGATCGATGCTCGACGAGATCGCGTCGTACATCTCCGGCAGGGCCGAGCCGCCGTACCACGCCTTCATCTTGATGCCGTTGTACTTCGGCGGATTGTGGCTCGCGGTGACGACCACGCCGCCGAGGACGTTGCGGTGGCGCGCGGTGAAGGAGATGGTCTGCGAGGGCGTGGGGCGATCCGAGAGGATCACGCGGAAGCCGGCGGAGCGCAGCGACTCGGCGACGACCGCGGCGAACTCGCGCGAGAGAAATCGGCGGTCGAAGCCGACGATGAGCGTGTTTGCGTCGACGGATGCGGGCGGGCGAAACGTCCGTGCGCCGACGGCAACCGCGTCGGCAACGCGCCGGACGTTTCTGAAGGTGAACTGGTCTGCCGTGACGGCGCGCCAGCCGTCGGTACCGAAAGAGATGGTGTCGGACATGCGGCACGTATTGTAGTTTCTCTGCGACCTATGCTATATCCGCATAACACGAGATTATTTGGAGATCTGCATGAAGAGATTGCTGTGCTTCACCCTCGCGCTGGCGACGATCGCAACCATTCCCGCCGCGGCGCAGACGTTCGGCGAGCTCTTTCCGCTGACCAACACGCGCTATCGCGCTGCCTTCGGCGGCGCGCCGAAGCTGGTCGCGACGAACAGCGAGTTCTTCCTTTTCTGGGACGCGGAGACGAAAGTCCGTGCAACGAGACTGCGCAACGCCGAGCCGCGCGCGGGCCATGTCATTCTCGAGCCACGCGGTGGCTACGACGTGGCATGGATGGGTGATCGATTCCTCGCGGTCGCTTCGCGCGAGACCGATTCGCTTCCGGTGGGCAATCAGATCTACGGGCAGTATCTCGACGCCGAGGCCCGTCCGACCGGCGTTTCGTTTTCGATCATCGGCAATGGACTGGCGCCGCGCATCGCGCGCGGTCCCGAGTCGACTCTGCTCGTCTATCGCACCCGCAGCGACGAAGTGCGCTCGCTCCTCCTCGACGCGCAGGGCCGGAAGATCGCAGCGGCCGACAGTCAGCGAATCTCACTCTTCGGCCTGAGCCACGCGGTCGCCGCAACGGCCAATGGCTTCGTCGCCGTTTCGGTGTTTGCCAATGAAATCCGCTCGTCCGCGGTCAATCGGGACGGCAACAAGATCTCGGAACAGTCCCTCTCTCGCGGGGACAGCAGTTCCCGCCTCTATCGCGGCGTTGCCATCGCCAGCAACGGCACGAGCTATCTCGCGGTGTGGTCGTCGAACGACGAAGTGGTCACGGCGACAGTCGACGAGAACGGCGCATTCGGCGCACCGCTCGTGCTCGAGACACAGGGGTCGCCGGCCCAGCCGTCCGCGGTCTGGAACGGCGCCGGCTGGACGGTCTCCTACGCAACGACACGATCGCAGGAACGAGCGCGCGTCGTGCAGCTCGACTTTACCGCGCAGAGAATCCTGACGACGGAGGAAAGTGCGGAAGGCATCGGCAGTCCGGCGGTCGCGGCGCTCGACGGCCGCATCCTCGCGGCGTGGCGTCCGAATCTGGCTACGCGTGGCAGCGTCTCCGTATTTGAACTGCCGCTCGCGCAGAATCCGCCGCGCGTGGTCACGTACACGGCCACGCAACAAACACTGCTCGCAACCGCTTCGTCGGACGAAGCGACACTCGTCGTCTGGCGGGAAGAGTTCGACGAGCAGTTCTCCGTCCGCGCCGGAGTGCGCACGCACGAAGGCCGCTGGACGGAACGGGAGCTCGAGTCAGGAGTGAGGTCGAACAGGTCGAAGGACGCGGTTGCCGCGAGCGACGGACGCAATTTCGCGATCGCTGTAACAGGCCAACAAAACTCGTTCCTCTACCGGCTCGATGGCGACGGACAACCGACGAGTGAACCTCTGCTGCTGCCCGAATCCCCCATCGTCATGGCCTGGAACGGCACGCATTACGCGATGATCGGCGCGTCGACCGTCGCGTACGAACTGCGCGGAATGCTCGCCGGTCCTGCGGGCGCGCTCGCCGCGCCGGTCGCGATTCCCAACGTCTTCTTCAACCCCACGGTGCTCGTCTCCGATGGCAATGGCTTCCTGCTCGCCGGCGACTACAACGAATGCCAGTTTCTGTTCTGCACCACGGAAAGCCCGTACGGAACACGGCTGGGACCCGACCTGCAGCGCCTCGATGCGCAGGACGTCCAGTTCTCCACGGAAGGCGGCACCACGATCGCCGGTGCTCTCTGGAATGGCTCGGAGTACATCGTGGTCTGGAACCTCGCGCACGGGATTCGTGTTTCGCGCGTTCCGGCGACGCCCGGCGGAGCCATCGAGACGATCCCGACCACGCTGACGTTGAACGGACAGGATCTGATCGCGCTATCCGACGGCACACTCGCACTCGTCGGTACAGAGCAGAGCAGAACGCTCGTGGTCTTCCTGCGCGCCGACGGCACTCCGGTGAACGGGATCTACGCGAACGACGTCAGGAGCGCCGGACGGGAACCGTTCCTCGCGCCGCTTCCCGACGGCGGGATTGCGATCATCGCGTCGCGCGTCCAGGACGCTGCACCGCATCACGGAACGAATCACGTGATGATGACCATCGCGCGATCCACGCCGCTTCCGCGTCCTGACGCACCGCACGTGAGCGCGCGCATCGAAGGCAACTACATTTCGGTCGACTGGAGCGCGCCGTCGGGAACGATCAACGGCTATCGCATCGAGTACCGCGTTGACGACGGTTCGTGGAACGAAGTCGACGACTGGTACTCGCCCGGAGCGCAGCACACGTCCATTCGCAAGCCGGACTTCGGATCGAACTTCGCCATTCGCATGCGCGCGTTCAATGACGCGGGAGCGAGTTCGTATTCAGCGACGACGATCACGAATCCGAGTCGCCGTCGCGCCGCGCGCTGAGAGAGAATCCGATGAAGGGACTCGCACTCGCTGCACTGCTTTTCGCCGCAGGCGCGCAACTGCATGCGCAGTCGTTCGGCGAGTCATTTCCCGTAGCCGATACGCGCTATCGACCGGCGTTCGGCACACCGCGTCTGACGACGAACGGAAGCGATTTCTTTCTCTTCTGGACGGCGGATCAGAAAACGCGCGTCACGAGAATTCGCGAGGGTCAACCGCGTACAGGGCAGGTGATCTTCGACACGAATCAACCCGTTCACGTCGCGTGGACGGGCAAGCGTTTTCTCGCCGTGACGGCACTGCGTGGCGCGGAGTATTCGTATTACGGACCAGTCGTCGCACGCGTGCTGAATGCCGAGGCACAGCCGGTCGGGGCGGAGATTGTGTTTGCGAAGAAGGGAACCAATCCGCAAGTCGTCGCCGGCACGGATTCGGTCGCGGTTCTGTATGAGGAGGAGAGCAAGGGGTACGTTCTCGCGATCCTCGACCTCGATGGGCGCAGGGAGATTTCGCACCAGCCGTTCACTCCTCGTGGAAATCACCGGATCGCCCGGCGCGGACGCGGATTCATCGTCGTGACGATCGGCAGCTACTACAGCAACTCCTACGTCCGCATGCTCGACGAGCGAGGAAACACGGTCTCCACACAGGTGATCCCCCGGCCCGGTTCCTGGAGCGAAGTGGGGATTGCGAGCGATGGCAACCGAGCCCTCGTCGTGTTGTTCAGCGGACAAGACGGTGTGAGCACCCTCACGATCGACGAGAGCGGCGCCGTCGGTCCGCTCGTCACCATCGCCCCGGCATGGTCACCGCGGAGCAGCGACATCATCTGGAACGGCGCCGGCTGGACCGTGACCTATGAGGACAGCGACGAGTCGCACTACCTGTCGCCTCGCCGCGCACACGTCCTGCAACTGGACTGGCTCGGACATACCGTGCTGTCCCACGAACAGAGCGACGCTGGTATCGGCAGTCCGTCGCTCGCCGTGCTCGACGGACGCATCATGACTGCATGGAGCGCACTGTCGACCGGCGCCGGAACGTCCGTTGTCGAGCTGCCTGCTGCCGCGAATACGCCGCGCGTCGCTACGTACGCTGCAACAGAGCAAATGCTCATCACCACGACAACTTCGGCCGAAGCAACGCTCTTCGTCTGGAGGGAAACGACCGGCAACGTCACGACGTCCATCCGCTCCGGCGTGCGCATGCACGACGGGCGATGGAGCGAGCGCGCAGTCGTGGCGCGCGACGCGGAGCTCGTGCAGGCGGCGAGCAACGGACGGCAGTTCGCCATCCTCCTCACCAATGGCAACGACTCCGAAGTGGTCCGCATGGACGAGACCGGCCGCGCGCTGGGACCGAATCTGAAACTGCCGCGTCCCGCGATCGCCATCGCGGGAAACGATACGCACTTCGCGCTTCTCGAAGACACCGGCTCGCCGCGATTCGCGAGGCTGCTGAGTCTCGCCGGTGAGCTCTCCCCTTCCGTCGAGATCGGGAGCGGACTCGCGAACCAGAGAATCGTGTCGGACGGCAACGGCTTCCTCGTCGTCGGTCAGACGGCCTCGTGGCAATGTTCATGGTGTCAGGGGATCGGCGTTCGCGCATGGCGACTCGGATCCGAACTCCAGCGCATCGACGCGCAGGATCTCGAGCTCGCTTCCGAGCCCGCAACTCTTGCAGGTGCGGAGTGGAACGGCTCGGAGTACATCGTCGCGTGGACCGCCAGAGAACGCACCGTGTTCGCACGCGTTCCTGCCTCCCCCGCGCAATCGATCGAGACGCGATCGACCGATGCAGTCGTGAACGCAACAGACTTCACGACGTTGCGCGATGGCTCACTCGCTTTCGTCGCACGCTCGGAAGGCGCAGCGCCGCGCATCGTCGTCGTGAACACCGAAGGGCAACTCCTGCGCTCGTTCCAAACCGATCGCGCGGATCTCACCGGAGCAGCAACCGTCGAACCGCTCCCCGACGGCGCGATCACATTCCTCAGCTCGAGCCTGCAGAACGACGCGCCGCAACACGGCACGAGTCACGTGATGATGGCCGTCGCGAGACCGACGCCGCTGCCGCGTCCTGATGCTCCGACGGTCCGCGCGCGTCTGGAGAACGGACGCATCGAAGTCGACTGGAAAACACCCGCGGGAACGATCAACGGCTATCGAATCGAGTATCGCGTCGACGACGGAACGTGGAACGAGCTCGAAGACTGGTTCTCGGCCGGCGCGCTGGGAACGTGGATCAAACAACCGGCATTCGGATCGCGCTTCGCCATTCGCATGCGCGCGTTCAACGATGGAGGCGCGAGCGTCTATTCGGAAACCGCGTTCGCGAATCCGATGCGCCGCAGGGCTGTCCACTGAAGCAGACCATCCATTCGGAGAGCGGCATGAAACGACTTCTGTGCATCGCGGCGAGATTTTCCCGCTGACGAACACGCGATACGGCACGACTGTCGGCATGCCGCGTCTGGCCACCAACGGAGCGGGCGCGTATTCGGGAACGGCCGTCACGAACCGAGTCGCCGTCGTGCGACGCGCTGATTATTGCCGGCCGAAGCCGCCGCTCAAAACCGGGCGGCGGCGTTCGGTCTGCGTGACCTTCACGCCCTCGGGACCGCCAACGATCGCGACATCGGTTTCGCCAGTCGCGAGGGCAGCCTGCGTGCGCTGCGGAACAGCGACGGCTACCGGCGCGGGTGCAACCTGCTCGCGCAGAAACTGCTCGCGCGCCATCGGCGCGGTGAGCATCGGATCGGCGTGGGCCTGTTCGGTTTCGATGGCCGGTACAGCTTCACGCACGATCTCGACCGGTTTGTGCTCGACCTTCGGCAGCTCGCGCTCGACGAGTCGTCCGTAGCTGGCGGAACCGCTGCCGCGCATTTCGGAACGGATTGTGATTACAGCGAAGAGGACGAGGAATGCAATCGTGGCGATTCCGAAGTTCCGGACGGTGACGATGCGCTTCCCCTGACGACGATCGCGAATCGGGACGATAAGATCGGGTTTACGGGGCATTTCACCGCATTCACTTCAAAGGAGCTGCCACCTATGGCTGGAATCGGGATCATCGGAACGGGCTGGGGCGCGCGCGTGCAGGCGCCGACGTTCCGCGAAGCAGGCTTGAGCGTAGTGGCGATCGCCGGACACAACGCCGAACGCACTCAGGCGATCGCCGACGACCTCGGCCTTCGCGCGCATGGCGACTGGCGAGAGATTCTCGCCGCACCCGATGTCGATCTCGTCTCGATCGTCACACCACCGTCCGAACATCTCGAGATGGCGCTTGCCGCGCTCGAGGCCGGCAAACATGTGTTGCTCGAGAAGCCGACGGCGATGAATGCGGCCGAGGCGCAGAAGCTCGTCGAAGTGGCGGAACGGTATCCGGAGCTCGTCACGCTGATCGATCACGAACTGCGCTTCCTCCCCTGCTGGCGCGAGGCGCGCGAGCGGATGGCGGACGAGATCGGCAACATTCGGTATGCCGAGGTGCGGTATTCGAGTCCGGCGCGCGGGGATCGGACACGGGAGTGGAACTGGTGGAGCGATGCCGAGCGCGGCGGCGGTGTGTGGGGCGCGGTCGGATCGCACTTCTCGGATGCACTGCGCTACTTCGGACTCGAGCCTGAATCGGCGCTCGCGTTGACGCACTCGACAATCGAGGAACGCCCGTACGGCGATGCGATGCGCAAAGTGACCGCGGACGATTTCATGTCGGTCAATCTTCGTCTGCGCGGTGGTGCGGTCGCGGCGATGACGTTCAGCGCGGTGTCGGCCGGACCGGATGAATCGAGCATGCTGATCATTCACGGCGAGCGCGGCGCGATGCGCTTCATCGGCGAAGAAGTGCAGCTCTCGAAGAATCGCGTTCCATACGCGACGATGGCCGGCGGTCCGATGTCGGAGCGTCCGGGCAACTCCCAAGGCGGCGCATTCGGATCCGGCACGTTGCACCTCGGACGCGCGTTGCGCGCGGCGCTCGATGAAGGCAATCGCGAAGCGCTGTCGCCTGCGGCGACGTTCGTCGATGGACTAATGCAACAACGCGTGCTCGACGCCGCGCGGAAGAGCGCCAGCGAAGGGTGCTGGGCGACGGTGTAGCGGCTCGAAGATCTCCTCGCCGATGCGTGATTGCACCTGCAATCACGAAATGTCTCTAGTGCCGGAATGCCATAAGGGCGCATTGTTAGCGCGTTCCCGGGCCGGCCGCGAACAGATCGAAAAGGAGAACTCGATGAAACAGAGCATTCGGCTCTACACGCTGTTCGTGTCTCTATTCGCGCTCCTGGCCATCGCACCGGCCGGCTTCGCGCAATGCACCACGCAATTCGCCGCACAACCCTCCCCGCCTTCGGGTGACGAAGTTCTGATCGACGACGCGTTGCCCGCCGGCGCGACGGTCAGCACCGGCACCGTCAACTTGGATACGTCGCAGTACGCGACGGGCAGTCAGTCCTTCTACCTGAGCGGTTCGGGAACGAATACGGTCCGCATCGATGACCTCAGCGCGTTCTACAAATTCGGCGCCGGCAAGGCCGTGCTGTATGTGCTGATCGACGAGTGCAATCCCACGCAGCAGATCCGCATCACCTATCGCAGCCTGCATCGCGAAGTTGCCGTCTACTGGGGCGCAAATCTCATCGGTGGCGGCCTGCAGTTCAATCGCGGCGCGCTGCCTTCGACCGGCGTGTGGACGCGGTTCGAAATTCCGCTCAACACGCCGCTCAGCCTGCGCGGCCACACGCTCGAATCGCTCGAGTTTCAGACCTACGACGGGCGCGTGTGGTTCGATCACATCGGCACCGACGGCGTCGGCTGCACGCCGGCGACCGCATCGGCGCCGTCGATTCCGCCCGGCGACACCGTGTGGGTCGATGACTCGATTCCGGTCGGCGCGTATCTCTCGCACGGCTACTTCGGCACGCAGCAGAAAGCGGAAGGAACGCAATCGCTCCGGTATCCATACTTCGGCCAACTCGTGACCGGCGTCGTGCGCGTCGTCGATTTCTCGGAACCGACGAGCTCGGGCGATGATCTCGTGGTCTACGTCATGCCGACCGGTTGCGAGACGCTCCGCGAGCTGAAGATCACCTGGTACGCGGGTGCCTCGAGCGGTTCGGTGTGGTACGGGACGCTCGGGCCTCCCGCCATCGGGGGTGAAGGCTCGGCCGTGTTCATCAGCGCAACCGTCCCCGCGGCAGACACGTGGACGCGCATTGCGATTCCCGCAGCGACGGTTGGACTCGACGGAGCGACGATCACCGGTTTCAAAGTCGAGAACATCGGCAGCCAGGTGTGGGTCGATCACGTCGGCAGCGCGCCGTGAGCCGGCACGGCCGGCGGCGCACGTTGCTCCGCTGGTGGCACGCACGGCTGCCAAGTGGGACCTTGCCCTTCGCCCGGTCGCCGGTTCAAGGTGCCTCAGCGCGAGAGCGACCAACCTCGCACGAATGACCTTGAACCAGCAACCAGCAACCAGCAACATGATCAAACAAAAAGGCCACCCTCACGGGTGGCCTTTTCAATCATCGTTGTCGTTGTTGCGTCAGCTCTGCGGCTCGCCGCCGCCTTCGTTGCTGCCACCACCACCCTCGTTGCCGCCTTCGCGACGCGGAGGACGATCGCCACCTTCGGGGCGTGGCGGACGCGGGCCGCGGTCATCACGGCGCGGGCCCCGGTCTCCGCCGCCTTCGCGACGCGGACCACGATCACCGCCGCGGAAACCACCACCACCGCCACCATCACGGCGAGGACCACGATCGCGATCGCCGCCGCGGAAACCACCGCGGTCGCCGCCACGATCTCCGCCGCCGCCTTCACGCGGTCCGCGAGGACCACGCTCTTCGCGAGCACGCGCCGCAGCCGCTTCTTCCTCGGTCGGAGGCGGAAGCAGAGGCTTGCGCGAGAGGCGGATCTTGCCGGTATCGGGCTCGATGCCGACGACCTGCACTTCGACCTCGTCGCCCATCTGGAAGAGATCCGTCACCTGGCCGACGCGCGTGTGCGCCATCTCGGAGATGTGCAGCAGACCGTCCTGTCCGGGAAGGATCTCGATGAAGGCTCCGTACGGCTCGATGCGCTTGACCGTACCCTTGTAGTTCGCGCCGATATCGGGCGAGGCCGTGAGGCCTTTGATGATCTCGATGGCGCGCTCGGCCGATTTCGCATCGGTCGACGCGATCGTGACCTTTCCGTCGTCATCGACGTCGATCTTCGTTCCCGTCTCTTCGACGATCCAGCGGATGGTCTTGCCACCCGAGCCGATGACGTCGCGAATGCGATCCTTCGGAACGTGAATCGTGTAGAGGCGCGGCGCGAACTCGGAGAGCTCGGCAGCCGGTGCGGAGATCGCGGCTTCCATCTTGTCGAGGATGTGCATGCGACCGGCGTTGGCCTGCGCCAGCGCCTTCGCCATCACGTCGCGCGACAAGCCCGAGACCTTGATGTCCATCTGCAGCGCGGTGATGCCCTTGCGCGAACCGGCGACCTTGAAGTCCATGTCGCCTTCGTGGTCTTCCATGCCGGCGATGTCGGAGAGGACGGCGAACTTGCCGTCGTCACCGGTCACGAGACCCATCGCAACGCCTGCGACTGAAGCACGCAGCGGAACGCCCGCGGCCATCATCGAAAGCGAGCCACCACAGACCGAAGCCATCGACGAAGAGCCGTTGGACTCGAGAATGTCGGAGACGATGCGGATCGTGTACGCGAACTCTTCTTCCGGCGGAAGGAGCGGTGCGAGCGCGCGGCGCGCGAGGTTGCCGTGGCCGATCTCGCGGCGCGCGGGACCGCGCATGAACTTCACTTCACCGACCGAGAACGGCGGGAAGTTGTAGTGCAGCATGAAGCGCTGGAAGGTCTCGCCTTCGAAGTCTTCGATCTTCTGCGCTTCCTGCGGCGTGCCGAGGGTCACGGTGACGAGAGCCTGGGTTTCGCCGCGGGTGAAGATCGCGGAACCGTGCGTACGCGGCAGCACGTCGAGATCGATCGTGATCGGACGGATCTCGTCGAAGCGACGGCCGTCGACGCGCGTGTTCTCGTTGAGCATGAGATTGCGGAAGATGATCACTTCCATTTCGCCGAACGCGGCGTTGACCGCGGTCAGGCGTTCGACGTCTTCCGGCGGAACGCTCGCGGCGATCTGCGCTTTGACCGCTTTGATCGCGGCGTAGCGCTGGAACTTACCGGTGGTGAGCATGGCCGCGCGCAGCGCGTCGCCATGCTGCCCGAGAAGCTCCTGAACGAGCTCGTCGGTGAACTTCGGGGCGTAGTTGACTTCGATCTTGGCTTTGCCGACGTCGGCGCGGAGCTGATTCTGCAACTCGCACAGGCGGCGGATCTCGGCGTGCGCGGCGTCGAACGCGTCGAGAACGACCGACTCGTCGACCTCACGCGCACCCGCTTCGACCATGACGATGGCCGAGTCGGTTCCGGCCACGATCAGATCGAGGTCGGAGAGATCGCGCTGGGCGTTGGTGGGGTTGATCACGATCTGGCCGTCGATGTAGCCGACGCGTACGGCGGAGATCGGATTGTGGAACGGGATTTCGGAGATCGTCAGCGCGGTCGACGCGGCGTTGATGGCCAGGATGTCCGGGTCGTTCTCGCCGTCGGCGGAAAGCACGAGGGCGATGATCTGCGTCTCCTGGCGATAGCCCTTCTGGAACGAGGGGCGGAGGGGACGGTCGATGAGGCGCGAGGTGAGAATTTCTTTCTCGGTGGGACGACCTTCGCGTTTGAAAAAGCCGCCCGGGATTCTCCCGCCGGCGTAGGTGTACTCCTTGTAGTCGACGGTGAGCGGCATGAAGTCGCCCAGAACGTTGCCTTCTTTATAGCAGGCGGTGGCCAGAACCACCGTGTCGCCGTAGCGGATGACGCAGGCGCCGTTCGCCTGTTTGGCGATCGCACCTGTCTCCAGCGACAGGGACTTCCCGCCGATCTCTATCTCTCTTTTGAATGCCATTGAGTTCCTTCGATGTGGCGCGAGACCACTCATCACCTCGCGCTCGTTTGTTGGTCGCTGGGCCGAACGATGGGATCCGGCCGGAAGGAAAAAGGTTCGTGCAGGGCCCGAGCCAGAATGGCGAGGCCCGAAAACACGAAGGGGCGGGCCGTTGCCCGCCCCCAGGGGATCGCTTTACTTACGGATGCCGAGCTTGTCGATGATCGTGCGGTACCGCTCCACATCGGTCTTCTTGAGGTAGTCAAGAAGCCGGCGGCGGCGTCCGACGAGCTTCAGGAGTCCGCGCCGCGAGTGATGGTCTTTCGCGTGGGACTTGAAATGCTCGGTGAGGTAGGTAATGCGGTTCGAGAGGAGTGCAATCTGCACTTCTGGCGATCCGGTATCGCTGTCATGGACGCGATACTGGTTGACGATGGAGGTTTTCTCCTGCTTCGTGGTCGACAAAATCCAAATCTCCTTAGTACGTTGAGGCACTGCGTGAATACACGTGCTGCTATGGAACGACGCACCATAACAGCGGGTACCGTCGAAATCAATCCCGGGTGGGACACATAACTGTCACGCGGTTCAGCCCGCGAGGATCACTTTCGGCTTGACCTCGACCGGGCCACCCTCACGAAGCACGTTCACGACCTCGCCGATTCCGACGAGCTGATCGTGCGGGTTGCCGAGCGCGACCAGCTCCGCTTTCGCGACCGCGACCGGCGGCACGAGGATCACCGACTGGCCCTGCATCAGTTTTCCCTGCTGCGCCCAGTCGATGCGGATCTTGGCGTGCGGCAGGTCGATGTCCGCAAGTGACTGAAAATGCGGGGCCGTGAGGATCGCTTCCGGCAGCGACTCAGACATCTTGTCGAACGAGATCGCGCTGTCGATGTGGAAGTTTCCGATGGCGGTGCGACGCAATTCCTTCAAGTGTGCCGGAATGCCGATCGACTTACCGAGGTCCTGGGCGAGCGAGCGGACGTAGGTTCCGGCGGACGAGCGGACACGGAAACGCGCGGTCGAGCCCGCGACCTCGAGGATCGTGAACTCGTAGACCGTGACCTGCTTCGTCTTGAGAATCACTTCCTGGCCCTTGCGCGCCATTTCGTACGCGCGGACGCCATCAATCTTCTTGGCGGAGAATGCGGGCGGCATCTGTTCGATGCTGCCGCGGAACGGCGCGACGTGCGGCTCGAAGTCGATGTGCTCGACGTTCACTTCGACCGCTTCCCCACCGACGGGCTCGCCGGTGGCGTCGTACGAATCGGTGGCCCACCCGAACTGGAACACACCCTCGTACGTCTTCTCCATCCCCATCAAATAGGCCTGCAGGCGCGTGGCCTTGCCGACGCAGAGCACGAGCAGTCCCGTCGCGAGCGGATCGAGCGTGCCGGTGTGTCCGGCTTTCTTCACCTTCGCGCGGCGGCGGAAACGCTCCACGACGTCATGCGAGGTGATGCCGGACTTCTTGTCGACGAGGAGAACGCCATCTACGCTTTTCTTGGGCGGAATCATTTGGGGGCGTAAGGATAGTTCACTCTTCGTCGATGGCGCGCAGCACTTTCAATACGCGTTTACGCAACGGACCCATGAGCGGCAGCGTCGAGACCTTCAGCAGCTGAATCACGAGGTCGAGCGTGGCGTCGATCAATCGCCGCGTGCGGCGCTGGCCCGGCGACTCGTCGATGATCCAGAAGTACATGAGACCCATGTGGTACATCCACAGCAGACGCGGAAGGTCGGCGGCGATGTCTTTCGGAACGTTGACGTCGGATTCATCGAGCGCGCGCGCAAACCATTCGATGTTGTCGTCGCGCACTTCCTTGGTCTCTTTGCCGAACGGAGAGAGCCGCGCACGCGGATCGACGCCCGCTTTGAGCAGCGCCGCGAGAAGGCTGCGATGCTCGGTGAACTGTTCGAACTTCACGTCGAGGAGTCCGCGCACGCGTTTCTTCAGTTCTTTCGAAGACGCGATGACGTTCGCGAACGCTTCCTTCGCATCGTCGTCGGTGCGCAGGTAGAAGGCCATGACCAGGTCTTCTTTGGAGCGGTAATAGTAGTAGGCCGCGCCGGTGGCGACGCCGGCTTCGATGGCCACCTCGCGCATCGTCGTCTGTTCGAATCCGCGCTCGCGAAACAGACGGAGGGCCGCGTCGAGAATCCGATCCCGAGTTTCCTCCGCCTTCGCAGTCGCCATCACGCGCCGCATCGGCGTCACGGTATCACCAGACGCGCGACTCGCCCGCACCACGCAACTGCGCGCAGAGATCGCGCGCCGCTTCGGTCCACGTCGGAAACTCGAACGCGAATCCCTGCTCGAGCAAACGCTTCGGCACCACGCGGCGACTCTTGAGCACGAGCTCGGGCTCCGTGCGCAGCACCCACGCCCCGACTTCGACCATCCACTCCGCGGTCGGCACGATTCCTCCCGCGCCCCACTCCTCCGCGAGAATGCGCGTGAAGTCGGCGTTCGGCAGCGGCTCGGGCGCTGCGAGATTCACCGCACCATCGACGAGATCGTGTGCGATGAGCCATTCGACCGCGCGGATGAAATCGCGCTCGTGGATCCATGACATGTATTGGCGGCCGTCGCCGAAGCGTCCGAATCCGAGGCGGATGTGGCGGAGCATCGCCTGGAACGCGCCGCCACGCGCGGGGCTCATGACCATCGCCGTGCGCATCTTGATCTTGCGCGTGTGCGGCGTCGGTGCATCGTCGAGTGCGCGTTCCCACGCCTTCGCGACTTCGATGCTGAAGCGCCACTCTTCGGGCACGTCGGGCTCAGTGCCACCGATGATGCCGCCGCGCTCGTCGTTCGCAGCGTCGTAGCGATGGGAGTAGATCGTTGCGGTACTCGCCTGCAGCCAGACTTTCGGCGGATGCCATGCGCGCGCGATCGCTTCGCCGAGGACGTGTGTGGAGTCGACGCGGGAGTCGAGGATCTCGTTGCGGTGACGCGTGCCGTAGCGGCAGTCGACGCTGCGTCCGGCGAGGTTGATGAGCACGTCCGCGCCTTCGAGCTCTTCCGCCCACGGACCGAGCGTGCGGCCATCCCAAAGCACGCCCGGCGATTCGACATTGCGGCTGAGGATCACAACACGATGTCCGGCCTCGCGCATGGAACGGGTGAGCGCGCTGCCGAGGTGTCCGGTTCCGCCGGCGATGACGATTTTCATGGTGCCTCCTCGCGTTTCGAACGTGTTCAAAACACAAGATAGGCCGCGGGCGGACATCCGTCAAGGAAAGAATTGAACTTGTTCAAAGGAGAGAACTGGAAGGACAGGCTCTCAGCCCGTCATGCATCGCGGAGCTCGACGGGCTGAAGAGCCCGTCGGCCCTGCGCTACTTCTTGTTCGTGGCGATCCCCTGGAACCGGGCGCGCAGCTTCGGAAGCTCGCTCCGGAAGCGCTGCTGATCGATTCCATGCATGCGGCTGTAGCCTTCCCAGGCCGCCTCCCAACCCTTCTTGGTGGCGATCTCACGGATCTCACTGCTGCGGCTGATCATCCGCTGATACTCGTACGTCAAGTCGTCCATCGGCTGCCTCGTCTCTCTTGCAATGCTCTCAATGTACACCCGCTTCGCGGTTCCGGTCCGACTAGAATGCGCGAATGCCCAAGTCGCCGCGCAGCAGGAAGAATCTCGTGTGGATCGATTGCGAGATGACCGGCCTCGATCCAGCGAAAAACGTGCTGCTCGAGATCGCCACCATCATCACCAACTACGACCTCGACATCCTCGGCCGTGGCCCTGTTCTGGCGATCCGCCAGAGCGAGCGCAAGCTCGCAATGATGGACGCCTGGAACCGGCGCACCCATCGGAAGAGCGGCTTACTGGATCGCATCGCAGCGGAAGGCGTCAGCGTGGCCGAAGCGGAACGACAGACGCTGAGTTTCGTGAAGAAGTACTGCTACGCGCACACCGCGCCGCTGTGCGGAAACACGATCGGGCAGGACAAGCGCTTTCTCGCGAAGTACATGCCGGAGCTGCACGACTTCCTGCACTACAAAGTCGTCGACGTCAGCTCGATCAAGCTGCTGGCGAACGAGTGGTACAGCGGAAAGGTCCAGCCGCCGCCGAAGCAGGAGCTGCATCGCGCGCTCGCGGACATCGAGGAGTCGATCGCGGAGCTGGATTTCTATCGCAAGACGGTTTTCGTGAAGTGAACGCGCCTGCGGCGCATTCACAGTTGTCAGTTGTCGGTTGTCGGTTCTCTGTGACTCTCGGATGACGTCGTTTCCTCATCCTGAGTCGCTTCCTTCGGCGGGAGCACTTCCCGGAGGATGGTCTCGACGCGCAACGCGCGCATGGCCGTCTCGTCGTAACGGAAGTCGAGCTCCGGCGTGTAGCGCAGGTTGATGCGACGCGCCAGATGATGGCGAACCTGCCCAGCCACCTTACGCAGCTCTTCGACGACCTTCTGCGTGTCTTCTTCTTTCAGACCGGTGACGTAGACGCGCGCGTAGTGCAGGTCGGGTGCGACCTCGACTTCGCTGATGGACGACCAGCCGAAATCGAAATCGCGGATGTCCGTGCGCAGGATCTGCACGAGCGCATCGCGCACATTCTCACCGACGCGGGAAGTTCTTCTGGTTTTCTTCATAGCTGGCTACCTTGCTTGTAAAACGGGTTGTCAGTTGTTGGTTATAGGTTGTCTGTAATTCAGACCGAAAGGCACAGACAACCGAGAACTGACAACCAATTCACAGATCTGCTTCTTCATCGAAATCGAGTTTCTCGCTGGTCCATCCGGCGAGAACGGCGTTCGCGTTCGACTCGACCCACCGCTGGATCGTGTCCAGCAATGAGTCTGCCGAGTCGTGGCGGTCGGCGACGAACGAGATCGCCAGACGCGCGCGCTGATGCAGGTCATGAAACGCGACCTCGTTCGCGGAAATGTGGAAGTGATGCCGAAGCCGGTCGCGAAGGGACTTCACGACCGACCTCTTGTCTTTGAGCGACTGGGCGTACTCGATGTGGATCTCGAAGAGTGCGACGGCGACGACCATGACGTGTTCCTATGTCAGGGAGAGCGTCGCCTCCAGCTTCTCGATCTTGAAGGCCTCGATCACATCGCCGACCTTCATGTCCTGGAACTTCTCGATCCCGATGCCGCACTCGAAGCCCTGGCGGACTTCGGCGACGTCGTTCTTGAAGTGGCGGAGCGAGGAGATCTTGCCTTCGAGGATGACGCGGTTGTCGCGCAGCAGTCGGATCCCCGCGGTACGCGGGATGATTCCCTCGGTCACCATGCAGCCGGCAATCGTGCCGACCTTCGGAACCTTGAACGTATCGCGGACCTGCGCGCGGCCCTGGAAGACTTCCTGGAACTTCGGATCGAGCAGACCCGTCATCGCCAATCTCATCTCATCGACGAGGCTGTAGATGACGGTGTAGGAGCGGATGTCGACGCCTTCCTTGTCCGCGAGCTCGGAGGCATTGCGCTCCGGACGCACGTTGAAGCCGATGACGATCGCGTCCGACGCGGTGGCGAGCATGACGTCGTTCGTCGAGACTGCGCCGACCGAGGCGTGGATGACGTTGACTTTGACTTCGCTGGTGGAGAGCTTGATGAGCGTGTCGCGCAGCACTTCGACCGAGCCCTGCACGTCGGCTTTGACGATCAGGTTCAGCTCTTTCACGCCGCCGGTCTGCATGCGCTGGAACAGCTGATCGAGCGACATGCGGCCGACCTTCTGCTGCGCGTTCTCACGCGCCTTCTCCTGACGGAGCTGGCCGATCATGCGCGCCTGCGTATCGTCATCGACGACCGCGATCGAATCGCCTGCGTTCGGGACATCTTCGAAGCCGGAGAGCTGCACCGGCGTCGCCGGACCCGCTTCGCTGATGCGCTTGCCACGCTCGTCGCTCATCGCGCGGACGCGGCCCCAGGTCGTACCCGAGAAGAACGGATCGCCGACTTTCAGCGTGCCGTCCTGAATCAGGACCGTGCCGACCGTACCGCGGCCGACTTCTTTGCGCGCTTCGAGCACGACGCCCTTCGCGGGCATGTCCGGATTCGCTTTGAGATCGAGGATGTCCGCGGTGAGCAGAATCATGTCGAGCAGATCGTCGATGCCCTGCTTCTTGACGGCAGAGACTTCGACGGAGACGACTTCGCCGCCCCACTGCTCGACGAGCACGTTGGCGTCGGCGAGCTCGCGGCGCACGCGCTCGACGTTCGCATTCGGCTTGTCGATCTTGTTGATGGCCACGATCATCGGAACCTTCGCGGCCCGGGCGTGATCGATGGCTTCCTTCGTCTGCGGCATGACGCCGTCGTCAGCGGCGACCACGAGAATGACGATGTCCGTCACCTTCGCACCGCGTGCACGCATCATCGTGAAGGCTTCGTGGCCCGGCGTATCGAGGAAGACGATCTTGCGACCGCGCTTTTCGACGTGATACGCGCCGATGTGCTGCGTGATGCCGCCGGCTTCGCCGCCCGCGACGTTGGTCTCGCGAATCGCATCGAGCAGCGAGGTCTTGCCGTGGTCGACGTGACCCATGACGGTGATGACCGGACCGCGCGGCATGGTGCCGCCGGCGGATTCGCTGCGCACCATCGCTTCCATCTCGACGGCTTCTTCGAACGACACGATCTCCGCGTCGATCTTCAGCTCGCTCGCAACTTCCAGAGCGAGATCGCCACCGAGGGGCTGGTTGATGGAGACCATCAGGCCCTTCTTCATGAAGAGATGCTTGAGGAGATCGCTGGCCTTGATGTCCAGCTTCTCGGCGAGTTCTTTCACGGTGACGCCTTCGGTGAGCGCGACCTTGCCGGTCGGCTTCTTGAAGTCGAGCACCTTCGCATGCGGATTGGCCTGCTTGCGGGCGTCGCGGCGCGACGAAGCGCGCTTGGCGCCTTCGCCGGCTTCTTCGAGATCGGGCAGGACGATGTCCGGACCGATGTCGTCATTGATGATCTGCGTTCCGGAGAACGGTCCCTTCGTCAGGAGATCCTGATCGAACTCGCCGCCGCGAACCGTCTTCGCGCCGCGCTTTGCCGTTTTCTTCTTCTCATGATCATCCGGACGCGCGTCGTCTTCCTTCTTGCGGCGGATGATGTTCGGACCGGGGATCGACGGCGGAGGCGTCTGCAGAGGCGGACGGCCGCTGCCGGGACGGAAGTTCTGACCGCCGCCGGGACCGCGCATGCCACCGGGACCGGACGGACGTGCGCCCATCGGACCACCCGGACGACCGCCGGGACCACCCATCGGGCGCTGCCCCATCGGACCACCGGGACCGCTGCCCATCGGGCGCTGCCCCATCGGACCGCCGGGACCGCTCGGACGCGGACCACCGGGACCGGACGGACGCGAGCCCATCGGAGCGTTGCCGCCCGGACGCGTGTTCATCGGAGAGCCGGGTCCCGAAGGACGCGGGCTCTGCGGAGCTCCCGTCGGACGTCCCGTCGGCATCGTCTGCTGGCCGGCGTAATTCGGACGCGGACCCTGCGGAGCGCGTGCGCGCGGACCGGTGGGACCGGTCGGACGGCGATCGACGCCCGAGGGGGCGGACGGTGCATGAGCAGCCGGACGAGCCGGATGCGGATGATGCGGTGCGGCGGGCGGAGGCGCGGGCGCTTCCGGAGCAGCACTCGGAGCTTCCGTTGCCGCGGACGCCTCGGCGACCACAGGCTCCGGAGCCGGTTCCTGCACCTTCTTCGGTTTTTCGACCTTCGGCTTCTCGACCGGAGCTTCCTTCGCGGCGCGCTCTTCTGCTTCGGCGGCCTCCTGGAACTCCGGGATGATCACGGTGGGTGGCGGAGCGACGGTTGGTTCTTCCTTCGGCGCTTCGACCTTCTTCCGCACGGGCGGCTGAACGATCGGGCGCGGCGGACGGACCGCTTCCTTCTTCTTCTCCGGCAGAGGCTTGTCCTCGCGCATGATGACGCTGCGCGTCCGGGTGACGAGCTTCTTACCGGTGATGAGCGCCTGGATCACCTCAGGCTCGAGAACCTGATTCGCGTCCGTGATCTCTGCGCCGAGCGACTGCAGCTGGAAGATGAGGTCCTTCTCGGACTTTCCCATCCGCTTCGCTACGTCACTCACTTTGATCTTTGCTGCTGCCGCCATTCAATCTCCTTGGGATACCCGCCGTGTGAGAGCAATTGCGCTTACATCGAAAGACTCCGCGCCATCATTCGACGGAAGCTTCGGCCTTCTGCTCATCCGAAGCTTCCTCTCCGTCTTCGACTTCTTCTTCGTCTTCTTCGCCGTCCTCGGGCTCTTCCTCATCGGAATCGTCCGATTCTTCCGAGTCTTCGTCCGAATCCAGCTCTTCCGGCTCGTCGATCTGCTCGTGCTTGCGCGCGAGCTCGATCATCTGCGCGGCCAATTCGTCGTCCACGCCTTCGATGGCCGTGAGGTCTTCGACGGTGGCGTTGATCACCGAGTCGAGATCGTCGTAGCCGGCGTCTTCGAGGAGCTGCGCCCAGTCGTCCGGCATGTTCTCGATCTCGCGAACGCTGGTCTGCGAGCGCGATTCGGCCATTGCTTCCTGCAACATCGCGGAAAGTGCGTCGGCCACTTCGCCCTTCACTTCTTCCTCGGACTTGATGTCGATCTTCGCGCTGATCAGCTCAGCTGCGAGACGAACGTTCAGGCCGCGCTTGCCGATGGCGAGCGAGAGCTGATCGTTGTCGACGATGACGTCGAGGTGCGGACGGTGCGACGGCTCGTCGCTGGTCACGCTGACGCGCGTGATCTTCGCCGGAGCCAGTGCGTTCTGTGCGTACGAAACGATGTCGTCGCTCCAGGGAATGATGTCGATCTTCTCGCCGCGCAGTTCGCGGATGATGGACTGCACGCGCGAGCCCTTCATGCCAACGCAGGCGCCGACCGGATCGACGTCGCGCTCGCGCGACATGACCGCGATCTTGGCGCGCTCACCCGGCTCGCGGACTGCACCCTTGATCACGACGGTGCCGTCGTAGATCTCCGGAACTTCCATCTCGAAGAGCTTGATGAGAAGACGAGGATCGGTGCGCGACAGGACGACCTGCGGTCCCTTCGGCTGCGTGTGCACATCACTGATGACAGCTTTGATGCGGTCGCCCTGCGAGTAACGCTCCGCACGCGACTGATGGTGACGCGGGATGATCCCCTCGGTCTTGCCGTTGAGATCGATGATCATGTCGCCGCGCTCGAAACGCTTGACGTAGCCGTTCTCGAGCTCGCCCATCTTGTCCTTGAACTCGTTGAAGACCTTCTCGCGCTCGGCTTCGCGGACCTTCTGATAGAGGACCTGCTTGGCCGACTGCGCGGCGATGCGTCCGAGCTCGTCAGGCGGCTTGGTGAGCGGGATCTTCACTTCATCGCCCTGCTCGACTTCAGTGTCGATCTTCTGGGCTTCGTACGTGCGGATCTGCGTGTTCTGATCCTTGACGACGTCGACCACTTCCTTGGTGATGTGATCGAGGCGGATCGTGCCGCCGATCTGCGCGTTGACGTCGACCTTGCGCGCCTGATCGAGCGTCCACTGCGCCTGCGGGTCCTCGATCTGATCTTCGTTCTCGACGATCTCTTTGACTGCGTAGATCTGCACCGCGCCTGCGACGCGGTCGAGCACGGCCTCCAGCGGTTCGCGCGTACGGTAGTACTTGCGCGCGGCCGTCGAGAGGGCGTCTTCCAGCGCGGCATAAACGCGATCGACTTCGATCGACTTCTCGTATGCCAGCGCCTTGATGTCCTTGTCGTTGAACATCGCTACCTGTTCTTTTGCTTCTGTCGCTGCTTCCTGCGCTTTTCGCCTGGCCATCAAATCTCCACTTCCAGTCGGGCTTCCTTGATGTCGGCGAGCGGGATGGCGTAGTCCGGGTCCTTCTTCATGACCAGGTCCGTCACCACCACCGTCGATCCGTCGAACTCTTTCAGTCGGCCGACGATGACGTGCAGGCCGCGAATGGCCCTGCCCGTCTTCACCCGCACGAGGCGGCCGATGAATTTCTGATAATCCGACGGCGTATAGAACTTGCGATCCAGACCGGGCGAGGAAACCTGCAACTCGAACTCACCCGGAATGGGGTCTTCTACATCGAGCCATGTCGAGACCTGCGTCGACACGAGTGAGCAGTCGTCAATGTTCACGCCGCCCTCCTTGTCGATGTCGATCCGCAGCAGGAACAAACGTCCCTGGCGGCGGAAATCGATATGGACGAGCTCCAGCCCTTCGGACTCCACGATCCGCCGGATATGCTGCTCGACCTGGTCAGGTAACCCATTCATATGTCCCTAGAACAAAAAAAGCGGCCGATTGGCCGCTTTCGAAAAGGAGCTGCTCGAAAGCCGTCGAATACTAACACACCAATGACGGGCGTTACAACGAAGTAACGCGCGCAGAGGATTCCCTCCGCGGCCGTACGTCATTCGACCGGAAGGGACAATACCACGGCCGGCTTCAACTTCAATGGGTCCGCAATTCTTCCATCGTCTCCAAACTGATCCCACTGTGCATTTGCGTTGAAAAAGAAGCGCTTTCCGACCAGCACACCGAGCGTCGGATCGCCCATGTCGGGTGAATTCGCTAGCAGCGTCTCCACGGATGAAACCGCCAGCCCGCCGGGCGCAAGACGAATGCGGATGATGCGGTTCGGATTCGTTCCGTTCTGCGTTCCGATGAGCGTACGGTCGTTGACGGCGTAGAGTCCATCAATGCCGAGGGTCGAGGCGTTGGGTGGAACGCGCAACGGATGAATGTCGCGTGTGCGTAAGTCGACGATGAGAATGCCTTTCGCGTAATCGGCGACGTAGAGAACTTTGCGCGTGGCCGCGATCCCCTGCAGCGAGGAGAACGAGCCGCTCACGAACGGCTGCAGTGATGCGCCGTCCACGCGGATGATCACGCCGGCGCCGCCATCACTGACGTAAACCTCGCCGTCAGCCGCGACCGTCACGTCGCCGAAGTGATGTTCGGACTCATCCGTAACACGCAAAGTCTCGAGCACGCGACCGCTCTCGAGATCGAGACGCATCAGCGCGGACTTGCCCTTATCCTCGGTCCGAAATTCTTCGGTCTGTGCGAGCGCGGTCGTCGTCGCCCACAACACGCCGCGCTTCGCATCGACCGCCATGCCGAAGACGCCCCACGGGAGATCGGCGAACGTTTTTACGTCGCCCTTTGCATCGATCGCGAGGATCTCGCCCGTGCGCACGCTGCTGATGAACCAGCGGTTGCGTTTCGTGTCGTAGGCGATTCCTTCCGGGATCATGCCGAGGCGATCGATGGTGAGCTCGTGCTTCGCGGAGCCGATTGCGCCTTTGTTCGCGGCGAAGCGTTTGGCGGTCGTCGCAAACGATGGCAATTCACGCGCAGGCGCGAGCTCCGCGTCATCGAGCTCGTACACGAAGCCCATCGCCGCGACGCGATCGAGAACGCCGAGGGCTTCGCGATGATGACCGTTGGCCGCGAGTGCGACGGCGAGTTGCAGCAGCAGTGTCGGATGTTGCGGACGAAGATCGGATGCCGCGCGAATCTTCGTCAGGAAAACGTCCGGCTTCTTGTCGCGATAGGCACCGAGGGCCTCCTGCTGCAGACGACGCGACTCCGTCACGTCATCCGCAACGGCAACGGTCGCGAGAAACAGCGAAAACACGATCGCAGGAAATCTCATGGCTCGAACCTTCCCGCGACGATCGCGTCCTCACCTTCCATGATGCTGAGCTGCGCGCAGAGCTGGATCAGGCGACGTCCGTCGCGATCCGAGCGTTGATACGCCTGACAGAGCAACTCGACCTGCGCGTGATCTTCCGTCGCGGAGATCGTGAATCCTTCGATTGGTTGTCCGGGATCGTGCGTCCGCTTGCGGCGCCACGAATTGTTCTCGAGCCCGTAACAGATGTAGCCGGTTTCACGAGCCACGCGCGACGTGGGAAAGAGCGCCGAACCGGAAATCTGCTTGTCTTTGTCGTTCGCGGTGAGCTGCCCGAAACGAAAGATCGGCATGCGAGAAACATCGTGCTCCGGCAGCACGCCGCGCGCGTTCAGCTTCTGCTCTTCGAGCGCGCGACTGATGAACCCGCCGATCATCCCCTTCAACCGCGCCCTTGCCTCGGGGATCAATCGCTCGAACTCCAGACCGGAGTGATAGACCGTCATTCCGTCCGAGCCGGCGGAAAAGCGCTCCAGGCGCGAGCGCACGATCCGGCAGTCGACGCCGATCTTCTCGTCATTCCAGTGAAACGTGAGCTGCGAGTACGCGCCCGCGATGAGAGGAACGTGATGCTCGACCCGAGCTCCCATGACACTGATATCGACGAGGACGACCTGCGCCGCACCGAGTCGGGCGATCAGCGGCTGTGCCAGATGGATGCGCTGTACACGGCGCGTTCGCGGCGAATCCATTGCGTGTGGTGCAAGTCTAACCGAACAGAACAAAAAGCCGCGCCTTGCGGCGCGGCTTTCAGGTTTCGAAGTTGTAGCAGTCGCGTTACTTGCGGACCGAACGGCGCCACGGCTGCTTGCCGGCGCTGGTCGGGTAGATGACCAGGATCGCTTCCGTGGTCAGCTCTTTGAGGTACTGGCTCTCGAGCGTCGTGGCATCGTTCGTCACGTTGTCGAGGACCGAGCCGTACGCGAGGAACGCCGGGCAACCCTGATCGCAGGTCGTCGGGACGCCCGACGGATTCGGAGTGGAAGTGCGCTGTTCGAAGACGACGAAGTAGTCGGCACCGAAGGCGGCCTCCGGGAAGAGGGTCTGAAACGCGTACTGTCTGTTCTCGAGCGGGGACAGCGTGATGATCTTCTCGACGATCTTGTCTTCCGTGCGGATGCGGCCCTTGTAGAGCGTCGCCGCGATGTTCGTGGTCGAGAACTGCGAAGCGTTCGCGAGGCCGAGGTTGGAGCGGAAGCCCGTGCCCGAGTTCGCGGTGTGCGTTACACCGGTCACGAACACTTCATCCAGGCCGGCCTGCGCCTGAAGCATGCTGACGAAGTTGTACCAGGGAATGCCCGAGAAGAGCTGGCCGGTCGTGCCCGACGCCTCGCCCTGAAGGGTCCTGAAGGAGTAGATGCGGCTCTCGGCGCTGATGGCGCGGAAGTTCTCGATGTTGCCTTCGTCATCGCCTGCATCCGGGCCGCAGTTCGCGCCCTTGAGGCAGCCGTTGAGGATCAGGAGGCCGAAGCCGGCGTCGAGATTGAGCGCGCTCTTGAAGAAGTCTTTGTACTCTTTGCGCTGGAACGGGGCGAGCTCGATGATGTCCCTGAACTCCTGGCCGATCGTCGAGGGAACGGCCGGGTTGCTGACGACGTTGATCGGCTGGTAGATCACCGAAATGACGACGGTATCGGCGGTCAGATTTGCCAGCTGGACGTCCGAAATGAACGTGTTGTTCTGCGGCTGAATGATCCGTCCGGCCGTCGGAATGTACACCTGGTCAGCACCGCGGAAATTGCTCGCGTATGCCCCGGCCGCGCACAAGGTCAGGGCTGCCGCGACGAGAATTTTCTTCATGAACATGTTCTCCCTATTTACACCTGATTTGGTCTGACTGCGGTACGTCCCGGATATGCTGCCCGCGCATTCTAAACGAACTCTTGTCCCAGTGGCATCTTTGTCACCAATCCTATACGTTGCTGCCCCTCATTTCGTCACTACGTATACTCCCGTCCGTGAGTGAGCTCGAAAAACTGGATGCGATCGTCGGCCCGGAGCAGCACAACCTCCGTCTGGACCGCGCCCTCGGCGAGCTCTTCCCCTCTCAATCGCGCAATTTCCTGGCAAAACTCATCACGGCCGGAAAAGTTTTTGTCGACGGCTCCCCCGCGCAGAAGTCATCGCAACGCGTCGAGAGCGGCCAGAACGTCACGGTCGAGGTCCCTGCAGCCACGCCGTCATCGATGGTTTCGCAGGATCTTCCCCTCACGATTCTCTACGAGGACGAGGACGTCGTAGTCATCGACAAGCCCGCCGGCCTCGTCGTCCATCCCGCTGCCGGCCATCCCGATCAGACGCTCGTGAACGCGCTGCTCCATCACGTGCAGGACCTCAGCGGCATCGGCGGCGAGCTCCGCCCCGGCATCATCCATCGCCTCGACAAGGACACGAGCGGCGTGATGCTGATCGCGAAACACGACGACGCGCATCGCAAGCTCACTGGCGCCTGGAACACCGACGCCGTGCGCAAGGAGTACCTCGCCATTGTCTACGGCACGCCGACCGACGATCGCGGGACCGTCGACGCACCGATCGGCCGCGATCCGCGCGATCGCAAGAAGATGGCCGTCGTTCCCGAAGGACGCCGCGCGATCACCGACTACGAGCTCATCGAGCGTCTCCGCCACGCATCGCTGCTGCGCTGCCGACTCCGCACCGGCCGCACCCATCAGATCCGCGTCCACATGAAATACCTCGGCCACCCGATCGTCGGCGACCCCGCCTACTCCGGTCCGCAGTGGCGCGGCATCCCCGACAAAAAAATCCAGCGCGCGCTGTCGTCGCTCGAGCGTCAGGCCTTGCACGCCGCCCGCATCACCTTCCCCCACCCGAAAGACGGACGGGTGATGGTGGTGGAATCTGAATTGCCACCGGATCTGCGCGAGATCGTCAACGCGCTGCGTGCATAGTTGTCGGTTGTCAGTTGTCGGTTATCCGCAACTCTGCGTCTTGCGGAACACCACAGACAACCGACAACCGAGAACCGACAACGCATTCTGCTGAAGCGCCTCCGGCGCTACAGCAGAATGCCAGCGATCGTCGCCGTCAAAAAGTTCGCCAACGTCCCCGCGATCATCGCGCGCATCCCCAGCCGCGCCAGATCGCCGCGCCGAGACGGCGCGAGCGAGCCGATGCCGCCGATCTGAATCGCGATCGACGAGAAGTTCGCGAAACCGCACAGTGCATACGTCGTGATCACGAAGCTGCGCGGATCGAGCGAGCTGCCCACACCCGGCTCACCGAGTTTCACGAACGCCACGAACTCATTCAGCACCATGCGCGTGCCGAGAAGATTGCCGACCGTGAGGCTGTCCTTCCACGACACGCCCATCGCCCATGCGATCGGACGGAAGATATAGCCGAGGACGATGTCGAGGCTGGCGGGGAACCACCAGATCATGTCGTGCACGTACGCGAACATACCGTTCACGAGCGCAACCAGCGCGATGAACGCGATCAGCATGCCGGCCACGTTCAGCGAGAGATGCAGACCTTCGATCGCGCCGCGGCCGGCTGCGTCGATGATGTTCACGTCCTGCTGCGGAACTTCGATCTCGACGTCGCCGCCGGTCTCCGGCTGCTCGGTCTCGGGGACCATGATCTTCGCCATCATGATCGCGCCCGGCGCCGTCATGATCACCGCGGTCAACAGGTGAATCACGTCCACCTTGGCCACGAGCACGTACGCCGCCATGATGCCGCCCGAGATGTGTGCCATGCCCGCGGTCATGATCGTCATGAGCTCGGACATGGTCATCTTCGGCAGGAACGGCCGGATGGTGAGCGGCGCCTCGGTCTGTCCCATGAAAATCGACGCGGCGACCGAAGTCGACTCCGCGCCCGACGCGCCCATGAAGCGCGACATCAGTTTCGCGAAGAACTTCACGACGATCTGCATCACGCCGATGTAGTAGAGGATGGCGAAGATCGAGGCGATGAAGATGATCGTCGGCAGCACCTGCGTGGCGAAGATGAAGCCCGCTTTACTCGTGCCCGATCCGAGATCGCCGAAGACGAACGTAGCGCCGTCCTGCGTGTAGCCGATCAGCTTGTTCACCACGTGCTTCATGCTCTCGAAGATGAATGCGAGCAGATTGAACGTGAGGAAGAGATAGATTCCGACGACTCCGTACGCCATCCACAAAATGCGTCGCACGGCCGGCGCGACATAGCGCGCGAGCAGGCCTACGATCACCGTGAGAATGACGAAGACGAGCGCCGCACCGCCGCGCGCGAGCGGCAGCGCCACTCCCGCGAGCAGGTCCGCGATCAGCGTCCCCTTGAGCACGCAGATCGCAATGACGATCTGCAGCAGCAGCCCCCATATGACCGGCTTCCATTTGATGGCGCGTTTGTTCGTGGAAAACAGATACGCAATCACCAGGATGGCAAAGAAACCGATCAGCGCAGTAAAACGCTCCATCTCACTCTCCGCGTTCGACGTTGGGGAACCGTGCGCAACGTTATGCAGGACGGGAAACGAAAAGGCAAGCCGGCAGTCGAGATCGTTTATCCTTCGCGGCCATGACGAAAGCAACGTCCACCGACATCAACGACGCCGTCGCATACATCCGCTCGAAGAGCAGTCTCCAGCCGGATGTCGGCGTCATCCTCGGCTCCGGTCTCGGCAATGTCGTCGACGCGGTCGACATCGAAACGTCGATCCCCTACGGCGACATCCCGGGTGCGCGCGCATCGACCGTCCTCGGTCATCAGGGACGTCTGATCCTCGGCCACACGCAGGGCACGCCGGTGGCGATGATGCAGGGACGCGTTCACTTCTACGAAGGCTACGAGATGCAGGAGGTCATGTTCCTCTCGCGCGTCCTCGGCCGTCTCGGCATCAGGAAGCTGATCGTCACCAACGCTGCCGGCGGCATCAACACATCGTACGTCCCCGGCGATCTCATGATCATTTCCGATCACATCAATCTCATGGGCGTGAATCCGCTGCGCGGTCCGAACATTGACGACCTCGGCCTGCGCTTTCCCGACATGAGCGACGCGTACAGCGAAGATCTTCGCGCCATCGCGCACGCCACGGCGAAGCAGCTCGGCGTCGAAGTGAAGGAAGGCGTGTACCTCGCGCTGTCCGGTCCGACGTACGAGACACCTGCCGAGATTCGCGCGTTCCGCATTCTCGGCGCTGACGCCGTCGGCATGTCCACCGCGCCGGAAGTCATCGCCATGGCGCACATGCAGATCCCCGTCCTCGGCATCTCCTGCATCACGAACATGGCCGCGGGCGTGATCAAACAGAAGCTCACGCATCAGGAAGTGATGGACACCACGCAGCGCGTCGAGAAGCAGTTCACGGAGCTCGTGCTCGCGCTCATCGAGCGCCTGAAGTAGCCGTTCCGGCAGCGCCTGAAATAGCCGTTCCGGAACTGTTGCCGACTCCCCTGTCAGCGCGCGCTACCCTCAGCGCATGCGCGCGCTGACCATCGTCTTCACCCTGCTGGCAGCCATCGCGCTCTCCGCGCAGGAGCAGGACCCATTTACCGAAACGATCTACGTCACGCGATATGCGCTCGACGTTCGCGTCGCGGACAGCCAGGGCAAAGCGATCGATGACCTGACGCTCGACGATTTCATCGTCACGATCGGCGGAAAGCCCGCGCACGTCGAAGGCGCAAACTGGATCCCGCAGGGTCATCGCATCAAGGTTCCGGACGCACCGATCGAAGGTGACATCGACACGCTTCCGACCGAGCCCGACGTGCGCTCGGTCGTGATCCTGATCCAGACCGATTTCGGACGCTTCAGCGCGCGCGTGCTGGGGCAGATGAAGTTCAACTACCTCGCCAAAGACATCCTCACGATGTTCGGCCCGTACGATCGAGTCGCCGTGCTTTCGCACGATTCGCATCTCAAGTTCCGCCACGATTTCACTTCCGACCGCGATGCGGTCCGCAAAGCCATCGAAGAGTCGATCGCGATCAACAAACCTCCGCCACCCGCTCCTGCAACGGTCGGGCAATCGCTGTCCCCGTTCCTCGATCGCGACGAGATGAAACGCATCAACCATGCGGAAGAGGCGCTGCTCTTCATCGCCAAAGCACTCGAGCAACTCGAAGGCGAAAAGCTGATCATCCTCGCGGGATGGGGAATCGGCGATCTGCGCGGACGCGCGGGCGTCAAGCTCAGAAACGAATGGAACGACGCGATGGCCATCCTGCATCGCGAGCACATTCCGGTCGTCACGCTCGGCACCGGCGTCGTCGGTGGCCAGCTCACGTACGGTCTCAAAGCGACCGCCGACGCAACCGGCGGTTTTTACGCGGGCACGCAGGATTTCGAGAGCCATGCGCTCACGCGTCTCGAAGCCGTGCTGGCCGGACATTACGCGCTCACGTTGCGCGTCGAAGATGACCTCGAGCCCGGTCAATACCCGCTCGAAGTCCGCATCACGCGCAAAGACGCCATCGCGCACGCCCCGCCGTACATCGTTCACCAGTGATCGCGCGCGGGGTATCATCGCGCGGTTCACCATGACAGCTGATACGACGCGAGTACTGATCGTCGACGACAATCCGCACGACCGCGCGCTGCTGACGGAGCACCTGTCGCGCGAAGGGTACGAGATCGAGACTGCCGAGGATGGCGTCGAGGCGTTTCATCTCCTCGAGCGCGATCCGTGGCGTTACGACGTTGTGCTCCTCGACCGCAACATGCCGCGCCTCGGCGGTGTCGAACTGCTGCAGTGGCTCAAAGCGAATTCCGAGTTGCGCTCGCTGCCCGTGATCCTGCAGACCGCATCCGATTCGCGCGTCGATCTCCTCGCCGCGATGAAAGGCGGCGCGTTTTACTACCTCACGAAACCGTACGATGTGGAGATGATGCTCACCGTCGTTGCGACCGCCGCACGCGATCGCGCGAGCTATCGTCAGTTGCAGAGCGTGTCGCGACGCAGCGAAATGGCGACGGGGCTTCTGCGATCCGCGACGTTTCGTCTGCGCACGATCGAAGAAGCGCGCGACGTCGGCACGCTCGTCGCCGGTTTCTGTCCCGATCCTGCGAACACGGTCATCGGCCTCACGGAGCTCATCGTCAACGCCGTCGAGCACGGCAACCTCGGCATCACGTACGCCGAAAAGTCAGAGCTCAACGGCGTCAATCGCTGGCTCGATGAGCTCGAACGCCGCGCGGCGCTTCCTGAAAATCTCACCAAGTTCGTCGACGTGACATACGAACGCGACGTCGACGAGATCCGCATCACCGTCCGCGATCAGGGCCCCGGCTTCGACTGGCGGCCCTACCTCGAGCCCGATCTCACTCGCGTCTTCGACACGCACGGCCGAGGCATCACCATCGCGCGACGCCTCAGCTTCGACGACCTCGAATATCGCGGCGCAGGAAACGAAGTCGTGGCGAAGCTGGGACTCGTCTGATGCGCCTGTTCTTCATCGCAATACTCTCCCTGCTGATGAGTTGCGCCACGACATCACCGCTCGATCAGTCGACACAGCTCATCGTCGTGACCACTGCGAATTGGGACACGACGCAGGGCGAGCTGACTCTCCGCGAGCATACGAACGGAGTGTGGACACAGATCGGCGATCCCATCCCGGTCGTCGTCGGCCGCACCGGCCTCGCGTGGGGCGACGGTCTTTCTCTCCCGCTGCGTCGCGAAGGCCCCGTCAAGAAAGAAGGCGACGGCAAAGCGCCCGCCGGCCTCTTCGCACTGACCTCGCTCTTCGGCTACGCGGATGCCGCACCGTCCACGCAAATGCCGTACATCGTCGCGACGCCGACCGTTGAATGCGTCGATGACCCAACGTCTGCGCAGTACAACACGATCGTCGACACGCAGTCCGTTCCGAAAACGTGGATGAGCTCAGAGATGATGCGCCGGGACGACGAGCTCTATCGCGAAGGCATCGTGGTCGCCCACAACAGCACGCCACCCGCCGCCGGCCGCGGCTCCTGCATCTTCCTCCACATCTGGACCGGTCCCGATTCCTCGACCGCGGGTTGCACCGCGATGAGCGCGGAGAATCTCGCGCGACTGACGCGCTGGCTCGACGCGGAGCGGAAACCGCTGCTTTTGCAGCTCACGCGCGCGAATCTCGACGCCCTGGGCCTCGACTTGCAGCGCTGAATCCCGCTGTCATTCCGAGCGTAGCGAGGGACCTGTGCGGGCGGGGCGCCATGCATGCTCTTTTGCGCCCCCCCAAGTCCATAAGTCCGCTCCTTGCGCAGCGCCGTAGATCTGCTGAAACGCTGCAACAACCAAAGGAGAAATCGATGAAGCTCTCTCCCCGGCACCGGCTGGTCGGCGCACTCTCTCTCACAATCGCGTCTCTCTTCTGTACACCGCTCACTCACGCCTCCAGTCACCGCGAAGCGCTCGCGGTCCTCAATGAGCCCTGCGCGGACAACACCGATACTTACGCCTGGGTATCGAACGGCGCGCACGACAAGCTCTACCTGATCATGAATTTCAACCCGCTGCACGAGCCGGGTCAGGGCAATCAGGGATTCCGCGCCTGCAATGGATATCGTTACGAGTTTCACGTCGGCAAAGGAACGAGTCTCGCGGATCAGGCCGTCTATCGCGTCGAATTCAAAAACACGCTGACGCCTGAAGCTGCACCGAGTCCAACCGACGCACTCGGCGGCGGCAATGAACTGTTGTGGCAGCTCACCGGCGGCACAGAGACCATGACGGTCACACGCGTCACCGCTCCCGGCAACACCAATCGGGTCGTGATCGGCGAGAACCTGACCGTCCTTCCGAACAATCACGGTCCGCAGACCGACCGTCTCGTGTATGGACTCGACGCGTTCCAGGGCTACAACTCCGGCAATTCCGCAAGCCGCGATCAGGCTCTCTATGATCAGGATTTCGTCGACACGTTCATCCATGAGCTGACCGGCGGCGGACGCATCATCGCCGGACAATTCGACGATCCCTATCAGCTCGACGAGAAAGGCATCTTCGATCTCGTCAACCTCGGCCGCGCCGACCTCGGCGGCATCCAGGGCGCACGCAATACGCCCATTGAAGACGTCTTCACCGGCTTCAACGTCTTCTCGATCGCACTCGAGATTCCGACGGCCGAGCTGTTCCCCAATGGCATTCCGCACAATGGAACGCTCAATGCGCAGTCGACGGACAGTCTTCTGCGCATCTGGTCGAGCATCAGCCGTCAGGCGACACAGACCGTCGATGCGACGAACATCGCCACCGGCGTGCGCGGCTCCGGCAATTACACGCAGGTCGGCCGCAATGCGCTGCCGCTCTTCAATGCCGGCCTCGTCGGAACGCAGCGTCACACCACCTATCTGCACACGAATCCGATGAAGGACGTCACCCGCTTCGGCGCGGATATCCTCTATCCCGTTCTGGTGCGCGACCTCGAAGCGCTCGGCGTCTACGCGGCACTCGGCGTTCCTCCAGCCGCGGTGACGACACTAAAAGGACCGCGTCTGGATATCGTCAACGCGATCAACCTCGGCCGTCCGATTCCGGTCGCCGACGGTTCCACAGGCGACGTAATCACTCTCGACGCCGCCGTCGATTCGCAATTCCCCAATGGCCGACGCCTCGGCGGCGGCTCTGCGCCGAATCGCCATCAGGTCAATGTCAATACGGTCCTGATCAGTCTCATTGCAGCCGGCGATCCGGGCGCCGGGCTGGCGAAGGGCGTGGAAATCAATGACAAGAATTTCCTGTCGCGCTTCCCGTTCCTCGCGCCCGCGCACAATGGCCTGCTGCAGGGACACGGCGGCGTCAACACGCCGACCGTGCCGGACATCCCCAATCCCAACGCGCCGCAGCCGTGATAGGAGAATGAACATGAAGAGACTGATCTGTCTCACAGCCCTCGCCATCCTCACCCTGCCCGCGCTCGCACAATCGACGCGACGCGCGCCGCTCAATCTCAGTTTCGCGTCTGATTTTCAGACCGTGCCGGTCATGTCCAACACGACCGGTGTCGGCGGCTCGGTTTTCCGCACCTACGTCGCAATTCTCAATCCGACGTCGACCGCGTTTGAAATCGAAGCCACGCTCTATGACGGCGCCGGTAACCAGCACGATGCGGTCATTGCGCTCGCCGAACACGAACTGAAAACGTTCGACAATTTCCTCGACACGGTGTTCGACGCCACGGGCGGAGGCGCCGTGACATTTCGCAGCAGTGATTCCAGCGAGCGCTTCGTCGTCAGCACCGAAGTCTGGACTGACGGCGGACACTATGGCACGACCATCCCCGCACTCGAATTCGCCGGCACCGACTCGCGCTCGTTCGCACCAGGCGTCACGGTGAATGCAATCTCGCGCACCAACGTCGGCTGCTTCAATCAGTCGTCTTCACGGAACGTCATCACGGTCTCTGTCGTCGACGCAACCGGCACAATGACACTGGGGACTGCGTTCCTCGATCTCTCCCCGAACGCCTGGGGACAGAGGGGACTCTCCACGGTCGTGAGCAACGGCTACGTGCAATTCGATCCGCAGGATGCCGCGGTCTGCTACGCCGTCGTCGTCGACAACAGCACGCACGACGGCCGCTTCATCTCCGCCGCCGAATATCGTCCGTAAGGTTTCAGGGACCGCCGGTGAACGCACCGGCGGTCCGCTGTACGAACCAGTACAGCGCCACCGCCGCAATCATCAAGGACAGCGGCACGACAATGCGCTTGCGATACCACGGCTTGTTGCGAAACGGCAGCCCGATCAACAGAAACGCCGCGAAGATCACCGTCAGTTGTCCGAGCTCGACGCCGACATTGAACGCCAGCAACGCAGACACGAACTCGGAACGCGGCAGACCGATCTCGCTCAACACGCCCGCAAATCCCATCCCGTGTAAGAGCCCGAATCCGAATACGACCAGCGGCCGCCATGCATGCAATCGATCCGTGAACATGTTCTCGACCGCGACATACACGATCGACAACGCAATCAGCGGCTCGACGATACTCGACGGCAACGACACAACACCATAGATCGACAACGCCAGCGTGATCGTATGCGCGAGCGTGAACGCCGTGACCTGCCACAACACCGGCCTCAATCGCACCGACAAGAGAAAAATCCCCAGGACGAACAGAACGTGATCGAGCCCCTTCGGCAGAATGTGCGTGAAGCCGAGAACGAGATACAGCTTCACCACGTCCCAATGCGTTCTCGGGACGACTGCGCGATCGAGCGCTAACGGCTCGCTCACCTTCCCTCCCTCGATCCACTGCGTGATGATCTCGACATTCCCTTCGTTGCGCAGCTTCAGCACGAAGAATCCGGTGATCGCGCTATTCGAGAACGTGAATCGCGATACCGCCGGTGGCGTGCGTCCGCGCAAACGCAGCCGTGTCACATCCGCTCGACCAATGCCATGCGTCACTTCCGCTTTAGGAGCCTGCACGCGCTTGCCATCGAACATGAGCGCCGCGGATTTCTCGATGTCGGATAGAGAGACGCCAGCGGGGACATGCTCGCGATCGACGACCAGATCGACGACATACATCCCGTCCTTCTGGAACGTCGCCTCGACCTGCACCATCCCCAACTCGTGCGCGAACAGCGGACACGCGAGAACGACCGCGACACAGAGCGCGAGAAATCTCACTGCAGATCGAACGTCAGCGAAGCCCACCAACTCTCCCAATCTACCCCCGCATCCGCGGGCGCCGCTTCCATGTGCACGGCTTTGACGAGCCAGAAGCCGCGCTCGTGCAATGGCAACGATACGCGTCCCCGAACATCGGTTCGCGCACGAACAGCCTTGTTCGGCGCATGCTTACTCATCGCCACAACGAGCACGTTCGCAATCGGCTTGCCCCGATACGTCAACGTCACCGGCAACGCATCGCCGACGCGCAACGCATACGGATTCTTTCGCGGCACCAGCTCAAGCGTGAACCCGAGCGGCACATCCGCTGAACCAGTCGCACCCGGTACATTGAGTAACGCCTTCGCGCAGCGGTAAAACCGTTCGCGCCCGGGCGCCGCCGACTGCCCTTTCTTCGCACGCGCTGCAATGACGCGCTCGAGCCCTTCCTCTTTCAGATAGGCGTCGAACTTCGCCGCCTCGATCGCCATCGGATACGGCTTACTCTGATATCCGATCCATTGCAGCCCCGGCGCCGCAACAACCGCTGACCCCGCGGGATCCGCACCCGGCCGCCCCACCAGAGGACTGTTGCCGAGCGTGAATCGCTCGACGAGCGTTGGAATCCGCGGCATCGGATCGCCGGCGAGGTGTTCGCCGACACGCAGCGACGCATCGACGCGCTCGCCGACCGCGGGCCGGAACGACGAAGGCTCGATCCAGAGATCGTGCGCCACCGCAAACGGCGCAAGGACAAATGTGAGGAGAGAGATCAGGAGTCGGGATCGGTCCACGGCTCGTGATCTACGCTACGAAACGCTGAACGGATTGCTCGCCGCTTCCGCGCGGCTTCCGTTCGCATCGACGATCGTCACGTAGCGATATTCGCCCGTTGCGAGCCCACCCGGTAGCGTGTGCTCGAACGTCGCCGTTCCGCCGCTGTCGAGATTGCGAATTTCCATCGTGCAGATCAGGCCGGTCGGCACGTTCTCCCACGTCCCGCCCGCACGCCGCTGCAGCGTGCTCGAACAGAGGTTGTAGCCGACCGCGGCGCCGGAATCGTTGCGCAAAGTCAGCATGACGGTCGGTCCTGTATGCGCCGCAGTCAGCGTAACGCCGCGCGGCGAACCGTCCGGCGCGCTGGTCATCGCGCAAGCCGCCACGACCATCACCGACAGGAGAAGCGTTGCCGTGTTCTTCATGAACGGGGAACGTGCAGACGGCGTGCCCTGAGAGAACCCCTCATCCCCCTAAGCCACAAACTTGTACCCAACCCGATGCACGGTGATCAGATGCCGCGGCTCCGCCGCGACATCTTCGATCTTCTGCCGCAGACGCGCCATGTGCGTATCGACCGTGCGCGTGAACGCGGAACTGTCGTATCCCCACACATGATTGAGCAGCGCCTCGCGACTCACCACTTCACCGACGTGATCGATGAAATACCGCAGGATGCGAAATTCACGCGGAGTCAAATCAAGCGGCATGCTCGCTTTCGTGGCCTGATACGTACGGAAATCCAAAGTCACATCACCGAACGCATAGTCATCACCGGCCGCAGTACGGCTCACGCGACGCAACACCGCTTCGACGCGCGCCAGCAGTTCCATGAAACTGAACGGCTTCGTCACGTAGTCGTCGGCGCCGAGCTTGAGGCCGACGATCTTGTCGATCTCCTGACCGCGCGCGGTGAGCATGATGATCGGCGTGTGGCTGCCGTTCTTGCGCAGTTCCTTGCACACGTCCAATCCGCTTTTGCGCGGCAGCATCACGTCGAGAATCATCAGGTCGTGATCGCCGCGGTTGGCGAGGCGTAACCCTTCTTCGCCATCCGCCGCCATCTCCACTGAATATTTCTCGAATTCAAATCCGTCGCGCAGCGCGACGGACATCGCAGGGTCGTCTTCCACAATCAGAATCCGGCTCGTATTCATAGTCACGCGTACTCCGTTGAAGCGATGGGAACACTCGAGGTCTTCTGCAGCGGCAGCACGATCGTGAACGTGCTCCCCTCGCCCGGCACGCTCAACAGCTCCACACGACCGCCGTGCGCTTTGACGACGTGCATGACGATTGATAATCCGAGGCCGCTGCCTTTGACGTCGTGCACGAGGGTGCTGCCGACGCGATAGAACTTCTCGTAGATCTTCTTCTGCTCGACGATGGGAATGCCGATGCCGCGATCACGCACTGCGATCCGCACCTCGTCATTCAGCGCCTCGACCGTTACCGCGACATCTTTGCGGCCGTTCGAATACTTCACGGCGTTGTCGAGCAGATTGACGAGCACCTGCGCGATCGCATCCTTGTCGAGTTGCAGCATCGGCACCGGCCCCGCGTGGAACGAGACCGCCAGTCCATGCTCGCGCAGCGGCACCTCGAACGCGCCGACGGTCTGCTCGACCAGCTCGACGACATCCGTCTCGCAGAAGTGATACTTCTTCTCCGCCGACTCGATCCTCGAGAAATCGAGGATGTTGTTGATGAGCTGCGTGAGGCGCCGGCTCTCCGCTTCGATGTATTCACCGTACTCGCGAATCTTCTCCGGCTTCTCGACACGTCCGAGGCGCATGTACTCGCCGAACACGCGGATCGAGGAGAGCGGCGTCCGCAGTTCATGCGAGACGTTCGAAACAAAGTCGCTCTTCATCTGGGAGAGTCGCATCTGCCGCGCCACCGCACCGACCGACAAGCCCACCGCACCGAGCAACACGACGAACGCACCGCCGGTCCACATCATGTTGTTCCGGAAATGCGTCGCCGCCACTTCCTCGGGACTCGCACAAAGATCGCGAATCCCAGCACGCCAGTTCGTGAAGACAAATCCGATCGGCTGCGTGACGTAATCGCGTCCGCCGCTCGCGCGCGGAAAACGATCGGCGACGCGCAGCGATACCGCATTGTGCGGAAGATGGCGCGTCTTGAGGATGCGATTGCCGATCGTGGTCATCGCGGCCTTCGACAATCCCTCATCGAGGATCACGCCGGTCACGCCGACGACATGCCACGACGCGTCGACGATGGGACGCAGGATGATGCGATTCTTCGGATCGCGCTCGTCGACGTACAGCTGCGGCTCCGCGACGCGGTTCCACTTGTGCGCGACATGCCACGAAACCGTCGCCATCTTCACCGCATCCGCTTCGCCATGCGACGCATGCTTTTCCTGTCCATGCGCATCGAAGAAGCCGACGTCGTACATGTCCTGCTTGAAGTTCATGGAGAAAAACGTGCGCGCGCCCGGCACGTGATTCGCGCCGAAATGACGTCCGATGTTCGACACGTCCGCGATCTGTGCCTCGCTCCGCGACAATGCCAGAGCCGACGCCGTGCGGTATTGCGACTCGAGCTCGGACGTCACCATCTCCAGCGAATTGCGCTGCCAGTTGCGCTCCGCGGACGCGGTCTTCGACTCCAGCGCCCGCAGAAAACGGACCTGCAAAATCAGCAGCGCGCCGAGTGGGATGATCACCACCGGCAGGAGCCAGAGAATCGAACGTCGGAATATGCGTCGCATGTCTGTCGACTGAGAACGCAAGTTTCGCACGGCATCGGGGGCCGGATGCCCATCGCGTGACTTTGGTGTTTCGTTTGACACAAGTTTTCACAAGTCAGCGCTGAAAGGCGTACGCGACCTTCATGAACAGGCTCTTCCGATCGTCGAACAGGCCGCCCGGCTCGCCGTCAATGCTCGAGTCGCCGTAGCCGACGAAGAACACCGTCTGCCAGTTGAGCTTGTACGCGTAGAGACCGGAGAGCGAGAGACTGCCCTCGTCCGTTTCGCCCGCTCGCTCGATCGTCTTCTGCTGCGCGATCGCACGAACGAGCGAGCGCGGCGAGAACGTGTACGTCGCCTTCAGCCAGTCGATCTGCGCGTTGAACAGACGTCCCCGATCGAGATCGAGCCACTCGCGCGACGTACGCAACTGCATCTCGAGATGATCGGTGATGCGCGTCGTGCCGCTGAGATTCACACGCGCGCCGGTACCGACGCGCGCGCCTTCGTAGTCGATCTTCTCGCCGACTTCACCGTCGAGTTGAATCGCCGGCAACCAGCGCAACGGCGCAGCGGTCAACTCGAAATCGACCTGCTTCAGCGTGAGCAGTTGCGAGTCGACACGCTCGCGGATGTGGTTGGCCGACATCCATCCATTGCTGCCCCACTTCCCCTGAAACTCGATGCCCTGAGTGAACGACTGGCGGATCGTCGCACCGCCGTCGAACGCGCGGTCGTACTCGGTACCAGAGTATGGTCGTACATACGAGAAAAACTTCTTCGGGTAGAAACGGAGACCCGACCAGAGTCCGACGCGGCGAATGCCGCTCTGCACGATGAATCCGTTGTCGGCGCGAAATCCCGGCGAGTACGCCGACGTCGCGAGCCAGAGGTCGTAACGCTTTTCATCGCGACTGAACACCGCGCGATACGCGTGGCCGGTGCTCGACTGTCCGTTGAACTGCTCGCTCAGTTCGGGACGATCGGGATTCTCGGTGCTGCTCACCAGCAGCTGTCCGAAGATCTTGTCGGTCGCGTTGCGCTTCCAGTGAACGTCGGGACCGATGAGGCGATTGTGACCGCCGCCCTCGATCTCGCGCGCACTGACCATCACGCCGCCGAACGAGTCGCCGAAACTGCGGCGCAGACGGCCGAGGGCGACGCGCGAGCGGAAATTCTGCGGGACGAACTCCGAGCCTTGCGGTCCCGGCAGAATCACACTCCCGCCCCCGCGATCCTCGGCGATGAGAAACGTGTACGCATTCGAGCCCGAGTTGCCGGTCGCGCGCATGCCCCACGCCGGCGATGTGATGCTGCGCGTGTACGCGGCGAGAATCGGCGTCGAGAGCAGGTCGGTGCCTTCGAGGAAGAACGTCCGCTTCTCCGCGAACGACAGCGCGAAACGATTGTTCACCTCGATCTGCGGCACGTCCGCTTCGACCTGCGAAAAATCGGGATTAAGCGTCGCATCGAGCGTCAGTCGCGTGCTCGGATTCCACTTGAGATCGAGTCCGAGATCGCTGTCGAACGAGCGCGTCATGTTCGCCGCGCTGTACGGAACGATCGTGAAATGACCGCCGGTCGGCAGCCCTTCAAAGCCCGAAAGCTCCGAGGCATGGCAGACAAAGCAGCCGGAGTTTTTCGGGATCGGCGTGTTGGCCATGATGTAGCGGTAATCGCGCGGATAGTTGCGCAGCAGAATCACGCCCCACTTCTGCGGATCGCTCGAGGGATAACGCAGCGACGACAGCGGGATGCGCATCTCCGCCGACCATCCCGTCGGCGTGCGCCGCGCGACCGCCTGATAGAAATAGTCGGGCGAAAAATCCTCGTCGCCCGTCGCGTCATTGACGACGCTGTCCGTCTGCACGCCGCGCGGATTCACACGAAACGCGATCGCAGAACGTCGATCGTTGAGTGGATCGAGCAGCACCGAGACGTAATCCTGATCGCCGAGGACCTTGTCGCGATCGACGAGCGGCGCGCGAATCTCGCCCGGCCGCGGATCGTCCGACGTGAATGCGACGTACACGGCTTCCGCGTCATACGCGATCCGCCCCGTCGTCTTCGCCGGCGGAATCGTGTTGTCGCTGCGGTAGTACTCGACAAACGTGTCGACGCTCCCCGCACTCGCCCACTCGGCCTCGCCGACATCGCCATCGATCGTGATCGCACCCGTCAGCTTCGTGATCCCCACCTGCGTCGGGATCGCATACGAGTGCGCGGAGAGAACTACCAACAGTAGAAAACCCAACCAACGTCGCATTCCGCACACGATGCGGCCCGGGCCCGCGCGGAGTCTGCCCCACGCGCGTCACACGATGTGACAGGACGTGAATTGGATGAACGATCGGTGTCCGGGGGGGAGAGATTCGGAGAGAGAGAGTCTTAGAGGCGTAGAGTCGTAGAGTCTTAGAGGGTACTCGGCGCGTGCGCCTCTAAGACTCTAAGCCTCTAAGACTCTCTCCGGCGCCTGCGGCGCGGATGTGCCGCTCGCGACGCTCGCGGTGACAAACGTCAACTGACAAATCCACCCCGGATCGCGATAATGCGCGGACCAATGGTCGACAAAGCCACTCTCGACGGTTTACGCATTCAACGTCCGGACGTCGAAGCCCGGTCCGGCGGCAAACACTGGCTGGTCATCGTCCCGATCGTTCTCGTGGCCCTTGCCGGCATCGCGTGGGCAGTCACGCGCGGTCGTGCGCTGGAAGTAAAAGTCGCATCTGCGAAGCTTGTTACCGCAGGTTCCGGCGGCGGCGCAGTGCTCAACGCCAGCGGCTACGTCACGGCGCGGCGACAGGCCACGGTCTCTTCGAAGATCACGGGCAAAGTCACGGAGATCCTCATCGAAGAAGGGATGCAGGTGAAGGAAGGTCAGGTGCTCGCGCGCCTCGACACCTCCACTGCATCGCGCGGTGTCGCGCTTGCGCGTGCCGAAGCCGCGGCCGCCGGAAGTGCGCTCGAAGAAACGCGCGTCCGCATCCGCGAAGCGCAACTCGACTACGACCGCGCCGATCGTCTCGCGAAGAGCGAAATCGCCAGCACTGCCGATGCCGATCGCGCACGCGCCCAACTCGACGCAACACGCGCACGACTCAACGCGCAGCGAGATCAGCTCGCGACCGCGCAGCGTCAGGTCGATCTCCAGAATCAGACGCTCGAAGACACGATCATTCGCGCACCATTCGATGGCGTCGTCGTCTCGAAAGACGCACAGCCCGGCGAGATGATCTCGCCCGTCTCCGCCGGCGGCGGCTTCACGCGCACCGGCATCGGCACCATCGTCGACATGGCATCGCTCGAGATCGAGGTCGACGTCAACGAGGCCTACATCAATCGCGTGCATCCCGAACAGCGAGTCGAAGCCGTGCTCGATGCCTATCCCGACTGGCGCATCTCCGCGCACGTCATCACCGCCGTGCCGACCGCCGATCGCCAGAAAGCAACCGTCAAAGTGCGCATCGCGCTCGATGAAAAAGACGCGCGCGTCCTCCCCGACATGGGCGTAAAGGTCTCGTTCATCACCGACGAGCCGGCGAACGCACAGACCAAAACAACGATCGTCGAAGTACCGAAGACCGCCGTCCACCGCGACGGCGAGACCGACATCGTCTTCGTCGTCAAAGATGAAAAAGCAGAGCGCCGCGCCGTCAAAGTCGCCAGCGCCGAAGGCAACACCACCCGCATCGCATCCGGACTCAGTGAAGGCGAGACGGTCATCGTCGAAGCCCCCGCGGAGTTGAAGGATGGCGACAAAGTGAAAGTAGCGAAATGAAGTTGCTGGTTGCTGGTTACTGGTTCGTTGTACCGCATCGCCAGAGCGGTTCGCTCTCGCGATAACGCACCTTGAACCAGCAACAAGCAACCAGCAACAAGTACTCGGCACCATCGAGCAACCAAAGGAGCACCAGATGTCGAACCCCCTCGTCGTATTGAGCAATGTCCAGAAAGTCTTCCGTCGCGGTTCCGAGGACATTCGTGTGCTCCAGGATCTCTCGCTCGTGATCGAAGAGGGCGAGTTCCTCGCGTTGATGGGACCTTCGGGCTCCGGTAAGTCGACGCTCCTCAATCTGCTCGCGGGGCTCGATCGTCCGACCGCAGGACAACTGAGCGTCGCCGGTCAGCGCATCGACAGCCTCTCGCGCCGCGAGCTCGCACACTGGCGCGCGCGGCACGTCGGCTTCGTCTTCCAGTTCTACAACCTGCTGCCGGTGCTCACCGCGGAGCGCAACGTCGAGTTGCCGTTGCTGCTGACGAGCCTCTCGCGCGCCGAGCGCAAGAAACACGTCGCGAACGCGCTGGAGATCGTCGGACTCTCGCATCGCGCGAAGCACACGCCGCGTACGCTCTCCGGCGGCGAACAGCAACGCGTCGGCATCGCACGCGCGATCGTCACCGATCCCACGCTCATCCTCGCCGACGAGCCGACCGGTGATCTCGATCGCAAGAGCGGCGACTCGATCCTCGATCTCCTGCAGGCACTCAATCGCGAACAGGGCAAGACCATCGTCATGGTCACGCACGATCCGCACGCGGCCACGAAAGCTTCACGCCAGCTGCATATGGTCGACGGGCAACTCTCCAGCGAGATGGCCGCATGAAATTCCTCGGCCTCACGCTCTCCAACTTCAAACGCCACAAACTGCGGACGCTGCTGACGATCCTCTCCATCGTCGTCGCCTTCGTTCTCTTCGCCTACCTCGGCGCGATCCGAACCGCATTCGGGTTCGGCGTGAGCATGGCCGGCGCCGATCGCCTCGTCGTGCGCCACAAGGTCTCGCTCATCCAACTGCTGCCCGTGAGCTACGAAGCCGATATGGAGCGCATCGACGGCGTGTCGGACGCGACACACGCCACCTGGTTCGGCGGCATCTACAAAGAACCGAAGAACTTCTTCGCGCAGATGCCGGTGAAGCCCGAAGAGTTCATGCGCATGTATCCCGAGTTCAAGCTGCCGCCCGAACAGATGAAAGCGTGGCTGCAGACGCGTACCGGCGCGATCGTCGGACGCACCACCGCGGATCGTTTCGACTGGAAAGTCGGCGACAAGATTCCGATCCAGGCAACGTTCTGGACCCGCAAGGATGGCAGCAAGCTCTGGACGTTCGACCTCGTCGGCATCTTCGAGGGCGAGACGAAACAGACCGACACCTCGGGCTTCTACTTCCGCTACGACTACTTCGATGAAGCACGCGGCAGCGGCGACGGCCAGATCGGCTGGTACTACATCCGCGTCGCCGATCCGAAGAACGCCGAAGCGATCGCAAAACAGGTCGACGAGACGTTCGCGAACTCGCCTGCGGAAACGAAGACCGAGACCGAGGGCGCATTCGTCAAGGGCTTCGCCGAGCAGGCCGGCAATATCGGCGTGATCGTGATGGGAATCCTCGCCGCCGTCTTCTTCACGATCCTGCTCGTCGCAGGGAACACGATGGCGCAGTCGGTGCGCGAGCGCATCAGCGAGCTCGGTGTGCTCAAGGCGATCGGCTTCACCGACACGCAGGTCGTGGCGATGGTGCTCATCGAGTCGCTGTTGATCTCGATCGTCGGCGGCGCGATCGGACTCGGGCTCGGATGGCTCGCGGTCTCCGCGGGCGATCCGACGAAAGGCGCGTTGCCGATCTTCACGCTCCCGCCGCGCGAGCTCATCACCGGCGCGATCCTCGTCATCCTTCTCGGCATCATCAGCGGTCTGCTGCCCGCGCTTCAGGCCATGCGTCTCAACGCCGTCGAAGCGTTGCGCCGCGAATAGGGAGATATCGATGCGCTGGTTTTCACAGATCGCGGCACTGATCGCATTCAACGTTCGCACGCTCCCCTCGCGCGGAGGCTCGGCCGCGGCCGCGGTCTTCGGCATCGCCGGCGTCGTGGCCGTGCTCGTCGGCGTGCTCTCCATCGGCGAGGGCTTCAAGAGAACGATGACGATTGCGGGCTCGCCCGACACCGTCTTCGTCCTCCGCACCGGCGCCGATTCCGAAATGACGAGCGTCCTCGGGCGTGAAGAAGCAAAGATCCTCGCCGAGGCGCCGGGCGTTGCGAAAGCGAACGGCAAACCGCTCGTGTCGCCCGAGCTGTTCGTCGTCGTCAACCTGCCGAAGCGTTCGACGAATACCGACGCGAACATCCCGATGCGCGGCGTCGAGCCCACGGGGTTCGCAGTGCGCAGCGAAGTGAAAATCGTCGAAGGACGCTCGTTCGCCTGGGGCCGC
>DASYLL010000308.1:0-3833 GCA_036009605.1 Thermoanaerobaculia bacterium
GCTTGCTACAGGGGACCGGAATTGAGAATTGAGAATTGGGAATTGAGAATTACACTCGTGTGATGTTGTCGGCCGCCTCCCCCGCGCTCTGCCCCCGATGCAATGGTTCCGGATGGATTCCGCTGGCCGGCGAGAGTCTGCGCGTGGAACCGTGCGGGTGTCAGGGCGATCTGCGGCGGACGCAGCGGCTGGCGAGCGCGTCGATTCCGCGGCGCTACGAAGCATGCACACTGGAGAGCTTTCGCGAGAAGTCGACGGTCCTGAAAGTCGCGAAGAAGCGCGTGCAGGAGTTCGTCGATCTCTGGCCGAACACGCCGGAAGGCAAGGGCCTGCTGCTGATGGGTGCGTGCGGGGTGGGGAAGACGCATCTCGCGGTGGCCGCGTTGCTGGAGATCATCAATACGGGGAAGCCGGGGCGGCTCGTGTTCTCGAACTTCCAGGATCTCATTCAGGAGATTCAGGCCTCGTTCGATGCGGACACGGCCACGACGAAGGCCGAGATCATGCGGCCGATCCTCGAGGCCGACCTGCTCGTGCTCGATGAGCTGGGATCGCAGAAGCCGACGCAGTTCGTGCAGGACATCCTCTATTACGTGATCAACACGCGCTACAACGAAGAGCGCGCGACGATCTTCACGACGAACTACTATGACCGCTCGGTGGACGCGAAAGAAGAAACGCTCGAACAGCGCATCGGCACGCGGCTGCGCAGCCGTCTCGCGGAGATGGCGGAGCGGCTCGAGTTCGCGGGCGCGACGGATCATCGGCGGAACACGCTGTGAAGCGCGGAACGTTTGACGTTCTCCGTCGCGGGGTCGACAACACGGTCGCGAACTGGCCGCTGATCCTCATCCGCGTCGCCGAGATGGTGGTTCTGGGGATGCTCGCGATCGCGACGCTCTTCATCGCGCTCGTGCCGATCCTGGTCTCGTTCGGGATCGAAGTGTCGAAGATCGGCTCGATCGAGGACATCGAGCAGGCGATGCTCGCGCTCATGCAGCAGTGGATTCTGCTGGTGTGGGTGTTCGTCGCGATCCTCGTGCTGATCACGATCTTCGTGGCGATCCATTCGGTCGTGGAGGCGGGATCGGCGCGCGTTTACGTCGATGCCGAACGTGCAGCGGGACCCACACTCGAAGGACCGCGCTCGCGCTATCGCGTGTTCACGATCGATCGCTGGATGGCCGGCGCGCGCGAAGGCTGGTGGACGGTCTTCTGGATCTACAACTTCGCCTGGGGTGCGGCCGGATTGATTCTGCTCATCCCGCTCATCCCGACGGCGATCGCCTCTCTGATGCTGCGCGAAAAGCCGATCGCGATCGCCATCAGCTGCCTCGGTCTCGTGTTGACCGTGCTGTTGCTGATCGTCGTCGGCATCGTCACCGGGATGTGGGTGAATCGTGCGATCAACGAATGGGCCGTGCATCGCAGCAGTGCCCGCGTCGCACTCTCCTCGGCGTGGAGCGCGCTTCATCTGGACCTCGCGCGACACCTGCTGATCCTCATCGCAATCATGGTCGTGTCGATGGCCGGCTCGTCGTTCTTCGCCAGCTTCTCGCTGTTCGCGTCGATGGGCGAGGGCTTCGGCAATCACGGCATGTTCAGTTTCATCACCATGCCGATCCGTCTCCTCGGCACGCTGTTGAGCACCGTGTTCTCCGCGATCGTGAGCGCGTGGTATCTGGCGTCGTATGCGGGGCTGGCCGCGGAGTGAGTCGCAGAGTCTCACAGTCTCAGAGTCTCAGAGAGTGAGGCAGCATCATCTCTGAGACTCTGCGACTCTGAGACTCTGCGACTCCATATAAACTCCGCGCCGCCGATGAACCCCGACCGCTTCCTCTCCCGAGACGCCCAATCCTTCCGCCCTTCCGCGATCCGCGCGTTCGCGAAGCTGATCAACGATCCGAACATCATCTCGTTCGCCGGCGGCGTGCCGAATCCCGAGACGTTTCCCGCCGAACGGATCGCGGTGATCGCGGAGAAGGTCGTTCGCGAGAAGCGCGCGATTGCGCTGCAATACGGACCGACGCGCGGGTTGCCGCGGCTCTGCGCATCGATCGCAACAATTTGCGGAACGCGCGGGATCGAGTGCACCGCCGACGACGTGCTGACGACGACGGGATCGCAGCAGGCGCTCGATCTGATTGCGCACACGCTGCTGGATCCGGGCGACGTCGTCGCGGTCGAGTTGCCGACGTATATCGGCGGCTCCGCGTCGTTCTTCGCCCGCAGCGCGGAGCTCGTCGGCGTGGCGCAGGACGATGAAGGGATCGTTCCGGAATCGCTGCGCGAGGTTGCCTCGCGACGTCGCATCAAACTGCTGTACACGATTCCGAATTTTCAAAATCCGTCGGGACGCCTGATGACGCAGGAGCGGCGCGCGGCCGTGCTGGAGATTGCCGAGGAGCTTGATTTTCTGGTGATCGAGGACGATCCGTACGGAGAGCTCGTGTACGTCGACGGCGCCGATACGACGTCGATGACCTCGCGCGACAGGAACGGCCGCGTGCTCTACCTCGGATCATTTTCGAAAGTGCTCGCGCCGGGATTGCGCTGCGGATGGATCGTCGCCGCGAAACCGCTGCTCGAGAAACTCGAGTACGCGAAGCAGGCCGCGGATCTCTGTTCGGGGATGCTCGATCAGTCGATCGTCGATGAGCTCATCGCGGGTGGTGAGCTGGGACCGCAGATCGAGCGCGTGCGTGCATTCTACCGGGGGAAGCGCGGTGTGATGATCGCGTCGCTCGAAGAGCATTTCTCCTCGAAGGCGCGATGGACTCCGGCCGATGGCGGGCTCTTCACCTGGCTCACATTTCACGAGGACATCGACACTGCGGCGCGCATCAATGACGCGGTCGCGCACGGCGTTGCGTACATCCCGGGCGGCCCGTTCTTCGTCGACGGCAGCGGCCGCAACACCATGCGGCTGACGTTCGCGAAGGAAAGCGACGCGCGGATCCGTGAAGGCATCGCGAAGTTGGCGGAGGTCGTTTAGATCTGTTGCTGGTTACTGGTTGCTGGTTCGTGGTGATTCAGCGCGAGGAACACGGGTCTCGCGCTGAATCACCTTGAACCAGCAACCAGCAACCAGCAACAGATTTACGCGGTATCCTTCACCCAACTTTTCTCAGGGGGCCCTGTTTGGACCATCATCGTGGCGGCTGGATCGAAATCATCGCCGGAGGCATGTTCTCCGGAAAATCGGAAGAGCTGATCCGCCGGCTGCGGCGGTCGGTCATCGCCCGGCAGCGCGTGCAGGTCTTCAAGCCGATTCTCGACGATCGTTTCGCCACCGATGAAGTCGTGTCGCGCGACGATCGCCGTCTGAAAGCACACGCGGTGGCGACGAGCGCGGAGCTGCTCGCGCGTGTCGAGATCGGCGTGCAGGTCGTCGGCATCGATGAGATCCAGTTCTTCGACACCGGTGTCGTCGACGTCTGCATGCAGCTCGCGGACGCGGGCATTCGCGTGATCGCCGCGGGCCTCGATCAGGACTACATGCGACGGCCGTTTGGTTCGATGCCGGCGCTGCTCGCGGTGGCGGAGGAAGTGTCGAAGATGCACGCCGTCTGCGTGCGTTGCCGCGGGGCCGCGCATTACTCGCAGCGCGTGTCGGGCGGCAATGCGCAGGTGGAGGTCGGCGACTCGACGTACGAGGCGCGCTGCCGGCACTGCTTCGAGGCGTATCACGCCGCACCGGAGGAAGCGCCGGCGATCCAGTTGACGATTCCGCAGCCCGTCGCCGGAAACGCGTGACGAACAGTTTGGAGTGCGGCAGCCGCAGCTGCCGCTTTTGTTTGCGACAGGGCGTCGTACGAACATACGAAAGCGGC
>DASYLL010000309.1:0-8205 GCA_036009605.1 Thermoanaerobaculia bacterium
AGCAGCGCGGCGTCGAGGCGGTCGGTCTCATCGACGAGTCGCTCCAGCCGCAACAATGCGGGATCGTCCGGCGAGCGCTCCAGGTAATACTCGTACACGAGCCGCGCCGCCGACTCCGCAGTCCGATAGCGTCCGTGGAATCCCTCGGGCGGCTTCTGATTGCTGTCGGTGAGGAGGTGGTGATCGAACCAGAGCGCGCAGCGAGAGTCGTACGGAACATTCGCGAGAATGTCGTCCGCACGAATTTCCACCGACCGATCCGTGATGTCCTGCGGATGCACGAGAAGGATCTCGCCGACCGGCTCCTTCATCGTGATGATCACGGCGCTCGTCAGTCCATCGAGGTCACCACGGGTGACCAGCCGCATCGTGAGCCTCCCGGAGTGCTGTGTTTTACCTCGTGAAGCCGCACAGCGCAAGCACGGCTCTCAAGTTCACGCCGCGACACTATCGTTTCTTCTTCGACTTCTTCTTCACCGGCGCCGCGGCGCCCTCCGTCGCGGGATCGCGGAAAACCCACCAGAACGCGAATGCGAATGCGTACATCAGCACGAGGCGGTACGAGTGATTGATGACGCCCCAGAAATTGCGGGAAAAATCGCCGTAATGCACGGTGCTCCACATCCCCAACTTCGCCACGTAGAACGACATGACCTCGGCGATCGTGCCGAAGATGTGCGTGAGAGACAACAGCACCAGCGCGATCAGGAAGCCGCCGATGTTGCGATCGGAGAACGTCCGCTTCGACGCGGCGAAGAGCGCGGTGAGCAGCGCGATGTTGAACGTGAGGTCGCGGATGGCGACCGCAGGACGCTTCGACCGCGGATCGAAGTCGGAGCGGTCGATGGTGACGTACTCGTTCTCGGTCGGCTTTAGCCGCGTCACCTTCGGCTTCTCGAACGCGCGCATGACCGCCGTCGCGCCGGCAGCGATGCCGCGGTCATAGGCAGGAGACAGCAGGATCCAGACGCCGAGTCCGACCAGGAAGCCGATGAAGGCTCTAAGTACTGTTCGCCACTCGAGACGGGGAAACACGTGCGCTCCAGATCAGGAAGAAACCGATCGCCGAGAGGATGATCACGATCTGCCAGACGGCGGTGTGGAAGAGCTCGAAGAGTCGCGGGTGATACGCGCCGAGGAGGTAGAGGCTGATGATCCGGACGGCGTTGAGGATCTGCACGACGATCGCGCCGAGGAACAAACCTGCCGCGCGCGACTTCATCGATGCCGGGAACGCGATGATCGACGCCAGGAGGATCAGCATCGCCTCGACGCCGTTGCACCCGTTGTTGATGTTCACGCCGAACTTCGGCGACGAGATCATCGTGCCGGAGATCGTGACCTTCTCGCCGAGGACGTTCAGCATGGAGCCGGAGCTGTGGGCGATGGCGGTCGTGAAAGGAACGATGACGTTGTCATTGACCGGGTTCCACGCGATGAGCAGGTACGCGGCGATGAGCACGGCGAAGAATTTGACGAGGAAGAGGACCTGTGTGCGCTGCATTGGGCGGCCGGGATGGTAGCACGGTGGGCGGGAGCGGCAAGGTTCTCGAGCGACGGGCTCTCAGCCCGTCGGTCCGGTCGGCGGTCACGCAGCGGGCATATGCCGAAAGTGCCGATCGCGGCTGGAATCGTGAAACGAGTCAATCGATGAGACGGGCACCCGCGGCAGACATGAATGAAGATGCCGTTCCGGCGCTGATCCTCTCCGTCGATGAGCGCCGCCTGCGCGAGCTCTTCCCCGTCCGATTCTTCCGAGTGGATGCGTTCGCGGAGCCGGAGCCCTCTACCGGTGCGCTCATTTGAATGTGTGAACCCGCGAAGGCGTCGCTGAAACGCGCGAAGCGTTCCTAAAGCAGCCGCGCAATCAACGACGGTACCGCCGTCTCCACCCGCAAGATCCGCGGCCCCAACCCCACCGCCCGCACCCCCGCCCGTTCCAGCGACGCGATCTCGTCCTCAATGAACCCACCCTCGGGGCCCACGATCAGCGTGACCGGCCCCTCGACCGCACGCGGGCATTCGTCCGCAGCGCGCGGGTGGGCGACGAGTGCGAGCGAAGCGAGTGCGAGCGGAGGAAGCGTGACTTCGGCAAAGGCACGGAAGAAGCGGTGAATCTCGATCGTCGGCAGGATCGTGTCGCGTGCCTGCTCGAGTCCGAGATGGCGTTGTGAGAGGAGGTTCTCCTCCGCCAGGCGCGGCGATTTCCAGTAGCTCTTTTCGACGCGCCAGGCGTTGATCAGCACGATGCGCTTGACCCCCAGAGACGTCGCGCCGGCGATCACGCGGTTGAGAACCTTGGGTCGCGGGAGCGCGAGGACGAGCGTGAGCGGGAGGGGCGGCGGGGGATCTTCGGTGAGGGTCACGCGCATTTCGAGCGCGTCGCGATCGAGGTGCGTGACCTCTCCCTTGCCGATGCGCCCGTCCAGTACGCCGACGATCAGGGCGTCGCCGACGGCCGCACGATGCACGTGCGTGACGTGCTCGAGTCGGCGGCCGGCGAGCCGCACGCGCTGGTCGTCGGCGAAGTCGTTGTCAAAGAGAAGAATCAGGTTCACTCGTCAAAGATACCGGGAAGTTGAGTATCATCCCCGCCTCATGGATATCGCGGTCCGCAAAGCGGGTGACGTAACGATTGTTGATTTCAAAGGGCGGCTCGCCATCGGCGTGAGCGACACGATCCTTCCCAAAGTCGTCGGTGAGATTCTCGGAGATGGCGGGACGAAGATCCTGCTGAACCTCTCGGACATGGATTACATCGACAGCAACGGTCTCGGAGAACTGGTCCAGGTCTACCGCGAATCGCAGCGCAAGGGCGCGTCACTGCGGCTGCTCAAGCCGCAGGATCGCGTGACGAAAACGCTTCGGCTGACCAACCTGCTGCCGATGTTCTCGGTCTACGACACCGAGGCCGAAGCGCTCAAAGCGTTCAGTAGCTGACGCTGCGCTCGCGCTTGTCGCTCGTGTGCGCGGGAGCAATCGCGACGCGGCGATGCTCGGCTTCGACGCCGCGCAATCTGCGGAAAAGCGCCCAATACACGCTGATCGAACGCTCGAAGACCCAGAGCGGCGCGAAGAGACATGCGCGCAATGGGAAGAACGCGCTCGCTCCGATGCGTCCGCGAAATGCGAGCCCAACCGACGAGAACGCAACGACGCCTGCGTAAACACCGGCCAGTCGCGGCTCGCCGAGGAGTATGAGCAACAACAGCAGCGGGACGAGCGAGAAGAAGAACGCGGACTTCATCGGCAGAGAGAAATCCTCGTTCGCTGCACGCGGGCGTTCTTCGAGCCACGCGTCGAATGCACCAGGCTCGCGTCTCACGAAGACGTTTGCAGCGGCAAAGACTTCCGCGCCGGCGGACGCGAGGCGTCGCGCGGGATCGTCGGTGATGTCGCTGCTGCCGAGGATGCGGAGGCTGTGGATGGCGGTACGGCGGAAGCCGAACGTGGCGCCGTGATCGGGCCGCGGCTCGATGCCGCGATGCACGAGGATGCGTCCCGCGTCGATGCTCCCCCACCACGGCAGCGGCTCGAGATAGTCCTGCGGCTCGACGACTTCATGCAGGTCGAGCAGGTTGCACAGGCGATCAATGGCGTCGGGCGTGTAGCGAACATCGGGCGATGCGACGATCACTTTCTCACACGCGGCAACCGCGGACGCGGCACGCACGGGATCGAAGAATCCGCCGGGCGTGCAATGCTCCGCGCCGACCGTGACATGCCGCGCGACCCAGCGCAGCACGCGATGGTGCGTCTCGAACAGCGGGCGCGGTGAAGCATCGATGACGATCACGTCACAACCGGCGACGCTCAGTGTGGAGAGGTAAAGGCCGAGCTCGCGCAGGTCGTGAGTTTCGCCGGTTGGTTCGACGGCGACCACGTAACTGCAGCGGGCGTTTCTGTTTCGCATCGTGATCGCGGAGAGAGCGAGCGGCGTGCCAGTCACTGGCACTGGCCTTGCGAAACCCGCCTCACTCATGCGCATCTGGCCCGGCAAACCCTACCCCCTCGGCGCAACGTGGGATGGCGTCGGGACGAATTTCTCCGTGTTTTCGGAAATCGCGTCGCACATCGAGTTGTGTCTGTTCGAGGCGGACGGAGAAGAAACGCGCATCGACCTTCCGGAAACGACGGCGTTCATCTTTCACGGCTACCTGCCCAACGTCGGGCCCGGTCAGCGTTATGGCTTTCGCGTCCATGGACCGTGGGAGCCGGAGAACGGGCATCGCGCGAATCCGAACAAGCTGCTGCTCGATCCATACGGCAAAGCCGTCGACGGTCAGGTGAAGTGGGACGAGGCGGTGTTTCCGTATCACTTCAACGAGCCCGATACATCGCGCAACGATGCGGACAGCGCGCCGTTCATGCCGAAGTCGGTGGTCATCAATCCGTACTTCGACTGGGGCACAGACCAGCGGCCGCACACGCCGTGGCATCGCACGATCATTTACGAGACGCACGTCAAAGGCTTCACGATGCGTCATCCCGGCATCCCCGAAAATCTGCGCGGCACGTACGCCGGACTCGCGCATCCTGCAGCCATTCGCTATCTGACGCAGCTCGGCGTCACCGCAATCGAAGTGCTGCCGGTGCATCAATTCATCCATTCGAAGGATCTGCTCGAGCGCGGCCTGCGCAACTACTGGGGCTATGACTCGATCTCGTTCCTCGCACCGCACAATGAATACGCGGCGAGCGGACAGGACGGGCAGCAGGTCAACGAGTTCAAGCAGATGGTGAAGGCGCTGCACGCGGCGGGAATCGAAGTGATTCTCGACGTTGTCTACAACCACACCGCCGAAGGCAATCACCTCGGACCGATGCTGTCGATGAAAGGCATCGACAACTCCGCGTACTACCGCACCGTGACGGGCCAGGAGCGGTACTACATGGATTACACCGGCACCGGCAACAGCCTGAACATGCGGCATCCGCACGTGCTGCAGCTGATCATGGACTCGCTCCGCTACTGGCTGCTGGAGATGCACGTCGACGGCTTCCGCTTCGACCTCGCGGCGACGCTCGCGCGCGAGCTGCACGACGTCGATCGCCTCTCCGCATTCTTCGACATCATTCAACAGGATCCGGTGATCTCGCAGGTGAAGCTCATCGCGGAGCCGTGGGACATCGGTGAAGGCGGTTATCAGGTCGGCAACTTTCCGTCGCTCTGGTCGGAATGGAATGGCAAGTATCGCGACGTCGTGCGCGACTACTGGCGCGGCACCGATCAGACGCTCGATGACTTCGCGACGCGCTTCACCGGCAGCTCCGATCTCTACGCGGCGAATGGACGTCGTCCCTACGCGAGCATCAACTTCATCACTGCGCACGACGGCTTCACGCTGCGCGATCTGGTCTCGTACAACGAGAAACACAACGAAGCAAATCTCGAGGACAACAAAGACGGCGCGGACGACAACCGCTCGTGGAACGGCGGCGTCGAAGGTCCGACCGACAATCCCGAGATCGAGCAGTTGCGCTCACGGCAGCAGCGCAATCTCCTGACGACGCTGTTCCTCTCGCAGGGCGTGCCGATGATGCTCGGCGGAGATGAATTCGGGCGCACGCAGCACGGCAACAACAACGGCTACGCGCAGGACAACGACGTCTCGTGGTTCGACTGGGAGAACATGGACGACGGCCTGCGCGCGTTCGTGGCGCGCGTGATCCGCTTCCGCAAGAACCATCCCGCCTTTCAACGCCGCCGCTGGTTTCACGGACGCAATGTGCGCGGCACCGGCGTCACCGACATCGGCTGGTTCAAGCCCAACGGCGAAGAGATGACGGACGCGGACTGGCAGGAAGGCCGCGCACGCACGCTCGGCGTTTTCCTCAACGGCAAAGGCATCAAGACGCCCGATCATCGCGGCGAGCCGATCGTCGACGACAGTTTCTACATTCTCTTCAACGCGCACTACGAGTCGCTGGCGTTCAAGCTGCCGACCGGGCCATGGGGCGATCGGTGGGAGAAGAGCATCGACACGAATGAGCCCGTGCCCGATCTGCGCGAGCACAAGGTGTGGAACGCGGGTGAGAACGTCCCGGTGCAGGCGTATTCGATGATGGTGTTGCAGCGCCTGGACTAGCCGGCACGGCCGGCCGCGCTGGTTGCTCCGCTGAGTGGCACCTGCGGCTGCCAGGTGGGTTTCCGCTCACTGCGCCCCGATCGTCGCCGAATACGTGAATGTCTTCTGCTGCTCGATCGCCTCGCGCGCGTTTCCCGGGAACTTCATCGGCTGCACGGCCTTCGTCACTTCGGACAGATCGCCGTCGCCGCGTCCCGTGGCGATGAACACCGCGAACTCGCCGGTCAGCAGATCGTCTCCGCTCCGGCTTGTCGGCGACGATGCTGACCGGAAAATCGTTGCGCACGAAGCTATGAAACACATTCGCACTCACGCGATCACCGCCGACGCATCGACCATGCGCTCCGTCGGATTCCCGCGGCGCGGGCGATCGACCGCGTCGACCATGTACATCGTCACGCCGTTGGCGTTGGCGTGCTGCGCAACTCCGCGCAGCGCTGCTGGAAGAGCTCCATTCCCGGGTTGTCGGCAAGGCTCCGCGCCGATGAAGATCATCGCTTTCTTTCCGTCGACACCGGCCAGCGTCGTGATCGGGCGCTCCAGTCCGACGATCAGGTTCTTCTGCGACGCGTACAAATGTTCCGGCGATCATCTGTCCGGCATGCTCGATGATCTGACTGCGCATCGTTTCGAGGGTCGTGCCGCCACTCGTGCGCGCGGAACTGGAGAGTAACTTCTCTAATTCGACGTGAACGGCGAGAGTTGCTGGTCGTGGCCCTGCCAGACGACGACGTCGACGTTCGTGACGCGAACCTCGATCATCTCGGCCATCTGCGCCTGCGCTCCAAACGACATCGAGGACAGAAGTGCTGCGGCGAGAAGGGGTTTCATGATGACGAGGATTGTGCCTCAGTGCGTCCGTCAACTACAGTTACGGAGTCGCGAAACGCAATCCGCGGGACGCGCGTCTTACTACACGATGCCGAAGAACTCGTTTGTCCAGGCTGTGGTGATGATCGCTCTCGCGCTCGTGCTGGCGATCGTGACGAATGGTTTCGCGTCGCGGACGCGGAAGCTGATGCTGCCGGGGTATTACCCGAACGCGTTGAAGGTTCCGCCGCGAGTGCCTGACCCCGTGGTGCCGGTCGCTGCCGTGCAGGAGACCGCGACAACACCGGTCGTTGTCGAAACCGGGACTGTGGCTCCGGTCGTCACCGAGACTGTGACGACGGCAACTGCTGCGACTACAACTGTTGCGCCTGTCGCCACGGCCACCGTCGCGTCGACCACCACAGCCGCTCCCCCACCCGCCGCCGATCCACTGGCGCGATTCAAACCGCATCCGTCGCAGGCGTTCATCGAGATCACGGGTGCGGACGCGGCGTTGCTGCACGCGAACGGTGTGTTGTTCCTCGACGCGCGTCGCACGTCCGTCTATGAAGCGGGGCACATCGCGGGCGCACGCTCGTTCTCAGTGTGGGAGTCCGACATCGACGACAAGGTCAACGCGCTCTTCGGCGAACGGAGCGAGCAGGTCGAGCAGGATCGACCGATCGTCATCTACTGCTCCGGCGGCGCGTGCGAGGATTCGCACATGCTGTCGCAGAAGCTCTGGGGCATTCAATTCAACAACGTCTACGTCTACAAGGACGGCTTCCCCGATTGGGAAAACCGCCGCGGCGCGACTCGGATCGGAGCGCAGCCTTGAGCTTCCGCGAAGCACTCACCCATCCCTGGCTCACCGTCCGCGTGCAAATCGCCCTCGGCGCGATCTTCATCGCCGCGGCGCTGCCGAAGATCATCGACCCGCCGTCGTTCGCGCACATGATCTACAACTACCGCATCCTGCCGGGCGGCCTGATTCACATCAGCGCGCTGGTGATGCCGTGGGTCGAGATCATCGCCGGCCTCGCACTCATTCTCGGCGTCTGGACTCGTCCCGCGCGCTGGATCGTTGTGTTGCTACTGGCCGTGTTCATGATCGCGATCACGGTCAACCTGCTGCGCGGCAATGCCATCGACTGCGGCTGCTTCGACGTGGCGTCAGCAGACAAGACTTACGAAGAGCGGATTCGCGACATGTGGATCGTGCTCATTCGCGATGCGGGAATGCTGCTGATGTGCGCGCAGCTGTGGTGGGCGGAGCGACGGGCGCTCCGCCCGTAGAGCGAGGTGA
>DASYLL010000310.1:0-2138 GCA_036009605.1 Thermoanaerobaculia bacterium
CTAGTTTGTTTGGAGTGCGGCAGCCGCAGCTGCCGCTTTCGTATTCCACAGGCCGTGCTCGAACATACGAAAGCGGTAGCTGCGGCTACCGCACTCCAAACTAGAATCTTCCCGTGCTCGACGTCGCTGTTCGCAATCTCGTCTTCCGTCACCTGCGCGACGTCACACTCACGTTCCCGCAAAGCACGCACACAGCGATCGTCGGCCCTCCCGCGTGTGGCGCATCGACGCTCCTGCAACTCATCGCGGGAACGTTGCACCCCGATTCGGGCGACGTGATTCTCGGACAGCGCGACGTCACGAACGTCAAAGCGTCGCGTCGCCCGCTTCTCTTCGTGACCTCGTCCCTCGACATCCCCGGACGCTGGAGCGTGCAGCACGCGCTCGTCGCGGCGGTCCGCACGCGCACGCTCGATCGTCAGGATCGCCATCGCGAGTACGCACTCGCGGCAGAAAAATGGGAGCTCATCCCGCTGCTCGAACGCCGCATCGACACGCTCTCATCGACCGAAGCGATGCGCGTACACCTCGCGCGGATCGAGTTGCTGCGTCCCGCGATTCTCCTCGCCGATCGTCTGCTCGATGCCGTGAGTGCGGCCGCGCGAACGACACTCGCCGACACGTTCTATCGCACGATGCGTATCTTCGGCACGACCGTGATCTCCGCCCCGTCCTCGCGCGACGAGCTCGCGTTCACCGATGACGTCGTCGTGCTCGAGAACGGTCGCGTCGTGCAGCACGGCCACGCCTCACAAGTCTTCGCAGAACCTCTGAGCGACGGCGCGGCGGTCGCAACGGGTGAAGTCGACATCATCCCGATCACGATCCGAGGGAACGTCGTCGATTCCGTCATCGGATCGTGGGACGTCGATCCCGCGCCGTTTCAGGGAAGCGGCGTCGCGCTCGTCCGTCCCGGCGACTTTGCACCCGCGCGTGCAGGCGAAGACTCCGACGTGATTTTCGGAGTCGAAGAAGCAGGATTTACCGACGGCCGCTGGATCGCGCACGGCGTCCTCACCGGCGGTGTCACGCTGCGCGTCGAACTGCCGCGCGACTCCGTCGTCCACAAAGGCAAGCTCATCGCGCTGCGCTACGATCCCACGCGCTTCCGACTGCTCCCGCGCGAGATGGAACCGCTGCGCGCAACGATTCCAACGGATGTGGTGCCGCCGATGTCCGAGACCAGATAGTTGTCAGTTCTCGGTTGTCGGTTGTCTGAGGGTTCGAAGCTGAACCGGTGCAGCCGCGAACGACAACCGACAACTGACAACTTATCTGGGCGTAACCCTTGCAGCGTTCGCCACAATTGAATTCACGCGTTGGAGTCCGATATTGATCACGGCCCGCCGAACCCCGTTCAAGCTTCGCAAGCTCCTGGTGATCGACGACGATCAGAAGCTCGTCGGCCATTACCGCGAGCTCCTCACGCCGTATGGGTTCGAGATCCTGTTCGCATTCGATGGCGAGCAGGCCATGCCGCTCGTCGATGCGAATCCCGACATCCAGCTGGTCATCCTCGACCTCTCCATGCCGCGCATGGATGGGCGTCAATGGCTGCGCTGGTTCCGCACGAAACGGGCGGACTCGCCGGTGATCGTGATCAGCGGCTACAAGCTCGATCCCGCGGATGAAGACCTCAATCCCGCGGTCGTGCTCGAGAAGCCGTTCCACGTCGCCGAGCTGCTCGACCTCGTCGGCCTCTTCTGCGGACTGGGCACGCCGGTCGCCGAAACGAGAGACGCTACAACCTAGCCGGCACGGCCGGCCGCGCTGATCGCTTCGCCGAGTGGCACGTACGGCTGCCAAGTCGGAAAACGAGCCCACTGGGCAGCCGTACGTGCCACGGCGGAGCAACTAGTGGAGTGTATTCGCTGAATTGGGACCACCTGGCGTGGTATCGACGCCGCGAGCTTCGCCGCGCCGACTCGACGTAGTCACCGCTAGGCCTGCGTCGGCGCGTCTCGCTCACGACGCCGATACCGGCGCCATCTGGTCCAAATTCAACGAATACACTCCACTAGCGCTGTCGGCCGTGCCGACTCAGCGCGCGCTGAAGCCGGCGTTTGAATCAAGACGCGCGATCAGCGTCGAGCACGACTCGATCTTCTGCAGATCGAGTTGCAGCGCGGCCAGGCTCT
>DASYLL010000311.1:0-5914 GCA_036009605.1 Thermoanaerobaculia bacterium
GTCGATGTGAATCGTGGCGGCCGTGACGCCGGACGGAGTAACGACGCGAGTGGATCGGATGCGCATGCGTGCCGTAGCATACTGAACACGATGACGACCTTCTTCGAAGCGTTGAACGAGCTCGCCGAGTCGGGCGCTCCATTTGCGGCGGTCACGGTCGTCGACACGATGGGCTCCACGCCGCAGGACCGCGGCGCAAAGATGCTCGTCACGGAAGAAGGCCGCGTGTTCGGAACCGTCGGCGGCGGCAAGATCGAAGTGCGCTGTATCGACGAAGCGAAGAAGATGCTGACCGACGACACCGCGCCGAAAACGCGCTTCTATCAGTGGTCGCTCGAGAAGGACATCGGCATGACGTGTGGCGGCATCGTCCGCGTCTACTTCGAAGCGTTCAACGTCACGCGCTGGAACATCGTCGTGTTCGGCGCCGGCCACGTCGCCCATGCCGTCATCGATGTTCTCTCGCGTCTCGACTGCCGCATCACTTGCATCGATCCGCGCGAAGAATGGCTCGCCCGCGTTCCCGCCTCACCGAAAGTGAAAAAGATCCACGCGACCGACATGCCGTCGCAGGTCGCGTCGATCCCCGAGAATTCGTTCGTGCTGCTGATGACGATGGGCCACACGACCGATAAGCCGATCCTCATCGAGATTCTCCGCACCCGCACATTCCCCTACCTCGGCGTCATCGGCAGCAACGCCAAAGCAAAACGCCTGCGCCAGGACGTGCTCGACGCGGGTCTGCCGCCCGAAAGCACGAAGGCATTCTTTTGTCCGGTCGGACTCGAGATCGGCTCGAATCATCCGCATGAGATCGCCGTGAGCGTCGCCGCGCAGATGATCCAGATTCGCGGCTAGCCGGGACGGCCGGCTGCGCTGGTTGCTCCGCTGGGGCACGTACGGTCGCGCTGTCGGTACGTTCCGTCGCGCAAGCTCCTGGGCGGCCTCGATCCTGCACTGATCGCCCTTCGTCTCCGCGCGCTTTACCTCGACTTTCCGTTGAGCGTGAACCCCGGCGGATATGATTGAGGATGTCTCTCGATGCTGTGAAGGAAGGGTAATGGCTGTAAAGAAGACCACGGATTCGGAACCGAAGAAGCCCAAAAAGAAGGCGACCACGACCACAAAGAAACGCGCGCCTGCGAAGAAGAAAACTCGCGCGGAGGCTGCGTTGGAAGAACTGCAAACCGTTGGCGCGGACATCGTGCCGAGTGTGACCATTGAAGCTGGAACGACCGCCTCTCAGCCCGTCCAGGCGATCGAGGAAATCCGCGATCACAAAATCGACCAGATCGAGCCCGTCGATGACTCGCGTCCCGATTCATTGCTCACCGACTGGGACATCCATCTCTTCAACGAAGGAACGCATCACAAACTGTGGGAAAAACTCGGCAGCCACATCGTGGATGGCGGTGTCATGTTCGCCGTTTGGGCGCCGAACGCGCAGCAGGTCAGCGTCGTCGGCGATTTTAACGACTGGAATCCCGAGTCGCATCCGCTGCGCGAGCGCGTCGGCTCCGGCATCTGGGAGGGGTTCATCCCCGGCCTCGGCCGCGGCACGACCTACAAATACAACATCCATTCGCGCAACGGCTATCGGGTAAACAAAGCCGATCCGTACGCGGTGCTTCACGAGACGCCGCCCGAGACCGCGTCGAAGGTGTGGGATCTCGCATACGACTGGAACGACGCCGACTGGATGGCGAACCGCCGCGAGCGCAACAGCTACACCGCGCCGATGTCGACATACGAAGTCCACCTCGGCTCCTGGCGTCGCGTCTCCGATGACGACGGCAAAACGTGGCGCTCGATGAGTTATCGCGAGATCGCACAGCCGCTCGCCGATTACGTGAAGAAAATGAACTTCACGCACATCGAGCTGATGCCGATCATGGAGCATCCGTTCTATGGTTCGTGGGGATATCAGGTCACCGGCTATTTCGCGCCGACGAGCCGCTATGGCGTGCCGCAGGATTTCAAGTACTTCGTCGATGTGATGCACCAGAACGGCATCGCGGTGATCATCGACTGGGTGCCGTCGCATTTTCCGAGTGACGAGCACTCACTCGCGTATTTCGACGGCACGCATCTCTATGAGCACGAAGATCCGCGCAAAGGGTTTCAGCCGGATTGGAATTCGCTCGTTTTCAACTATGGTCGCAATGAAGTTCGCTCGTTTCTCCTATCGAGCGCGCTGTACTGGCTTGGCGAGTATCACGCGGATGGGTTGCGCGTCGACGCAGTCGCGTCGATGTTGTATCTCGATTACTCGCGGAAAGCGGGCGAGTGGATTCCGAATGAATTCGGCGGACGCGAGAATCTCGAAGCGATCTCATTCCTCCGTCGCTTGAACGAGGACGTCTACAAGGTCCATCCCGATGTACAGGTGATCGCCGAGGAGTCGACGGCGTGGCCGATGGTTTCGCGTCCGACGTATGTGGGTGGACTCGGGTTCGGCATGAAGTGGGACATGGGCTGGATGCACGACACTCTGCGCTATTTCGCGCGCGATCCGATCTATCGCAAGTTCCATCACAACGACCTCACGTTCCGGATGATGTACGCCTTCACGGAGAATTTCGTGCTGCCGCTCTCGCACGACGAAGTCGTACATGGCAAGGGCTCATTGTGGGGAAAGATGCCCGGCGACGATTGGCGCCGTGCCGCGAATCTGCGACTGCTGTTCGCACACATGTACGCGAATCCCGGTAAGAAACTGATGTTCATGGGCGGTGAGTTCGGGCAGATCCGCGAGTGGAATCACGACGCGAGCCTCGATTGGGATTTGACCGAGGATCCGCTCCACCAGGGCGTGCATCGCTGGATGGAGGATCTCAATAAGCTCTATCGCGATGTGCCGGCGATGCACGAGCTGGACATGTCCCCCGAGGGGTTCGAATGGATTGATTGCTGCGACACGGAGAGCAGTGTGGTGTCGCTCATTCGGCGTTCGAAGTCGCGGCCGGATGAGTTGATCGCCGTGGTGATGAACTTCACGCCCAAACCGCTGCACAACTATCAGATCGGCGTGCCGCGCGGCGGGCATTGGGAAGAAGTGCTCAACAGCGACGCTGAAGTTTACGCCGGCAGCAGCCAGGGAAACCTTGGCGGCGTCGATGCTGCCCCGATTCCGCTGCACGGACGGAAATGGTCTGTGACGATCACGCTTCCGCCGCTCGGCGCCGTGTTCCTGAAGTCGGATGGCGCGGTCGAGCTGGACGTCGGCGATGAGGAAGTCGAGAGCGTGTCGATTGCGTGAAGCCCCCTCATCCGCCGAGATTGGATCGGCCCTCGCCCCGCTTGCGGGGAGAGGGTGGCCGAAGGCCGGGTGAGGGGCCGTGCAACGTAAGGAGAACTCCCCAATTGCCTGAAGGCCAGCAACAACACCCCCCCGCACCGATCGGCATTCCGCTCGGCGCGCACGTGATCGGCGGCAACCGCTGCGAGTTTCGCGTGTGGGCGCCGTCGCATGCGTCGGTCGAGCTGCACATCGTCGCGCCGCGCGAACAGCGCATCGCGATGACGCGCGATGCGGCCGGCTATCACGAGGCGATTGTCGACGACTGTGGGGAAGGGACGCGCTACACGTTCGTCATCGACGGACGGGAGCGTGCCGATCCCGCGTCACGATTACAGCCGGATGGCGTGCACGCTGCGTCGGAAGTCGTGGCCGGTGATTTCGAATGGAACGACAAGGGTTGGACAGGCGTCGCGCTCAATGACTATGTCGTGTACGAGCTGCACGTTGGAACGTTCACTGAAGAAGGAACGTTCGATGCAGCAATCGCCAAGCTCGATGATTTGAAAGAGCTCGGCATTACAGCAGTTGAGTTGTTGCCGGTCGCGCAGTTTCCGGGCACGCGCAATTGGGGCTATGACGGCACATACGTCGGTGCCGTGCAGGCTTCTTATGGTGGGCCGCGCGGGCTGAAACGGCTCGTCGATGCGTGTCATCAGCGTGGCATGGCGTTGCTGCTCGATGTCGTCTACAACCATCTTGGCCCCGAGGGGAACTACCTGGCGGAATTTGGTCCGTACTTTACGGATCGGTATCGGACGCCGTGGGGACTGGCGCTGAACTTCGACGGACCGCGCAGCGATGACGTGCGCTGGTTTTTCGTCCACAACGCGCTGCAATGGATTGATGAATTTCATATCGACGGATTGCGCGTCGATGCGGTGCACGCGATCGTCGATCATTCGGCGGAACCATTTCTGCAGGATCTTTGTGAGGCGGTACATCGTCGCGCGGCGGAGCTCGGGCGAAGGATTTATCCGATCGCGGAGAGCGACCTCAATGACCCCCGCGTCATCACGCCGATCGAAGAGTTCGGGCTCGGGTTCGATGCGCAATGGGCGGACGATTATCACCATTCACTGCACACGCTTCTCACTGGCGAGCAGGATGGCTATTACGAAGGATTTCCGCCGCTAGTCAGCAATCTCGCGCGTGTACTGAAGACGGGGTTTCTGTACACCGGTCAGCACTCGTCGTATCGCGGGCGCAAATACGGGCGCGCACCGAAGACGAACGACGGCGCGAAGTTCGTGATCTCGATGCAGAATCACGATCAGGTCGGCAATCGTTTGATGGGCGAGCGAACCGCTGCGCTGCTGCCGCCGGAGAAAGTGCGACTCGCCGCGGCGGCGACGATTCTCGCGCCGTTTCTGCCGATGCTGTTCATGGGCGAGGAGTACGGTGAGAAAGCGCCGTTCCAGTACTTCACGTCGCATTCGGATCCCGATCTCATCGAAGCAGTGCGCGCGGGTCGTCGCGAAGAATTCGACGATTTTCTCTGGCAGGGCGAGGCGCCCGATCCGCATGACGAGGAGACGTTCCGCCGGTCGAAATTGAACTGGTCGCTGCGCAGCAACGCGGAACATGCGGCGATGTGGACGCTCTATCGCGATCTGCTCACCTTGCGCCGCAACACGCCGGCGTTGCGCAGTCTCGATCTCTCGCGCGTCGAGACGCATGCGGATGATGAGCAGCGCGTGTTGCTCGTGCGGCGCGGCGATGTATTGCTGGCGTTCAACTTCTCCGATGAGCAGCGCGTGGTGACGTTGCCGTTCGAAGGTGCCTGGCATTCTTTGATTGAATCTCAGGCAACGATCGAAGCAGGGGAGGTCACGTTGCCGCCGTCTGCATTCGGAGTCTGGCAGGCGTGATGTCCCGCGTTCCAGCCGCAACCTATCGCCTCCAGTTCAACGCGCAATTCACGTTTGCTGACGCGAAGAAGATCGTCGGCTATCTCCACGGCCTCGGCATCACCGACATCTACGCATCACCGTTGCTGCGTCCGCGCAAAGGCAGTACGCATGGCTACGATGTCGTCGATACGGGCTCGCTGAATCCGGAGCTCGGACCGGCAGAGGATTTCACGCCGCTGGGCCTCGTTGTCGACATCGTGCCGAATCACATGGCCGCCGGTCACGAGAACGCGTGGTGGATGAGCGTGCTCGAAAACGGGCCGCATTCGCGTTATCTCCACTATTTCGACATCGACTGGCGAAACGACAAAGTCCTCCTCCCGATCCTCGGCCGCCCCTACGGCGAAGCGCTCGAATCCAGTGAGATTCAGCTCGACTTCGATGCCGACGGATTCTTCTTCACGTACTTCGACAAGCGGTTGCCGCTCGCGCCGCAGTCGTATCCGATCGTGATCCGCGAGTCGCTCGATGCGCTGCCGACGGAAGGGCCGGAGCTCGAGATCCGCGATCTCGTGCAGAACGATTCCGTCATCGCCAACAGCCGGTTTCTCAAGGACACGCTGTGGCGCATTCACGAACAGTCCACCGTATTTCGTGACGCGCTCGACGAAGTCATCGCACGATTCAATGGCGATTTCGATCTTCTGGACCGTTTGGTGGAAGCGCAGTGGTATCGACTCGCGTATTGGCGCATTGCGAGTGA
>DASYLL010000312.1:0-10333 GCA_036009605.1 Thermoanaerobaculia bacterium
GCGCGAAAATCACGCCTCCGGACGCCCCGCCCTCACAGGTCCCTCGCTCGACGCTCGCGATGACAGCTAGAATGCGCGGCCTGTGACCGAAGCACGGCGACACGACGCGATCGCGCTCGCGATTCTTGGCCTACTGGCCTCCCTGCTGTTCCTCGACGTGCTGATGGGGACGCACAACTTCTACATCCGCGACCTCAGCCGCTACTACTACCCCACCAAACAAATCATCCGCGACATCGTGATGGACGGCGAGTTTCCGTACTGGAACCGCCACTTCGGCGCGGGACAACCGATCGCGGCGAACCCCGAGCACGAAGTCTTCTACCCGCTCACCTGGCTGATCTTCCTCCCCAACTACGACCTCGGCTATCGCCTGCACATCCTCGTGCACATCTACATCGGCCTCTTCGGGATGTACGCGTTGCTCCGATCGATGGCATTGCGCGCGCCTTCCGCATTTTTCGGCGCACTCGCGTTCGGACTCGGCGGCGTATATCTGTCGTACATCAACCTCCTGCCGATCCTCTTCTGCGCCGCCTGGATTCCGCTGACCTGTCTCTACGTGCGGCGGTTCCTCCTCGCGCCGCGATTGCGAGATTTCGCACTAGCCTCGCTCTTCCTCGGAATGCAGTTTCTCGTCGGTGAGCCGACTACGGTCATGCAGACCGGATTTCTCATCGGCATGTACGCGCTCTATCGCGGCTGGTACGCGGCGCGCGACAACGAACTGCCCGCGAGATACGCGATCCCGGAGATGCTCTCGCGCGTCGCATTCATCGGGCTGATCTCCTTCTGCGCATTTCTCGTCGGCGCCGCGCAGATGATCTCTGCGATCGATCACGTCGGCGATTCGGCACGCTCGCGCGTGTTCGATTTCTCGCTCGTGAGCGCGTGGAGCATGCCGTGGGCAAAGTTCGCCGAAGCGATCTACCCGAACTTTCTCGGCTACATGTCGCTCGATCGCATCACCTGGTACTGGGGCGGCGGCCTCTATCCCGGCATGGGCTCGCCGTTCATCTTCAGCATCTACTCCGGCCTGCTCGTCACGGCGCTCACGGTCGCCGCGTTTTTCGTCAAGCCGCGTGGCGGACGTTTCGTGCTCATCCTCAGCGCGTTCTCATTGCTGATCGCCCTCGGCGGACACACGCCACTGCTCAAACTGCTCTATGAGGCAGGCATCGCCACGTCGATCCGCTATCCCGAGAAGTTCGTTCTGATCGCCGTCTTCGCGATCATCCTTCTTGCGTCGCAGCTCCTCGATCGCCTGCTCAACGGCGACGAAGAAATCCGTCAGGCCGCCCTCGGATTCGTCGCCGCGACGACGATCATCGCCGGCCTCGTCGTGCTCTCCGGTCTCACGCCGTACTACAAGCAGGCGTTCACATACACGTGGGGACTGAAGCTCCCCGCGGCGACGCGCATCTCCGAGTTGTCGTATCAGGCGTGGGTCGTTGCCCTCGGTCGCGGCGTGGTGCTGTTCGGATTGCTTTGGCTGATCCATCGCGTGCGCCGTCCGCTGTGGCTCGTGCTTCTCGGGTTCTTCGTCATCGCCGATCTCTCCCCACTTTCGCAAGAGCTCAATCCGCGCATGCCGTCGCGCTTCTTCACGGAGCCGCCGACGGTGTTACGCGTTTTCCCGAAAGACCGCACACAGTTCCGCATCTTTCACGAAGCGGACTGGTACGGACAGGAAGCCCTGGCGAAGAAGTACTTCTCCACCGGTGCCTCCGTGTATTGGATCGTGCGCAACGGACTCTTTCCGATGACGCCGGCAGCGTGGGATCTCAACATGGCCATCGAGCGCGATTACGACAAGACCGCGCTCATCCCCACGCTCGATTTCATCGACTCCGTCTGGGACGTGAAGCGCTCCGGCCGCGCCGACTGGTGGGTGCCGATGATGGCCATGTCGAACGCCTGGTATCGCGGCGTCTATAAGCCGTTCGACGCCGAAAAGAAGCGCGTCTTCAACCGCATGGACAACGCGGAGCCGATCCAGTTCATCGAGGCCGATCATCAGCCGCGCTACTACTTCGCCGATCAGATGCTGACGATCGTCAATCGCCACGACTTCGTGAAGCACCTCTCGAACACGAGCTTCAGTCCGAATGTCGCATTCGTCGCGCAGCCTTCATTCGTTCCGGCGCGCGGCATCGTGCACTCGTGGCGCGAGACCGCCAATACCGCGACGCTCGACGTCGAGAGCGTCGGCGGCAAAGGCTTCCTCGTGATGAGCGTGACGCCGCACAAGTACTGGCGCATCACGCTCGACGGAGCGCCCGTCGACGCGGTCGTGTCGAACATCGGCTTTCAGGGAATCCCGGTGCCGGCCGGCCGTCATCGCGTCGAGATGCGCTATCGCAACTCGCTCGCGGCCGCTGGTGCAAAAATCTCGATCGCCGCTGCACTGTTGCTGCTCGGAGCGGCGCTGGTGCCGAGTCGCCGCAAGTCACTCGCATGACCAACCTCGCCCCGGAGGAAGCCGCCCGGAAACGCCGCCGTCACCGCAACGAACGCATCGTCGCGGCGATCGTCGTCCTTCTCATCGGCGGAATCGCGGCAGGCATCCACTGGTGGTCGCGCTCGATCGAGGATGAGATGCAGCGCAACCGCACCTACATCCCGAAAGCGACGACGATCACCCCCGAGATCCTGCTGCTGCAGGAGTTCGTCCGCATCGACACCTCGACACCGCGAGGCGCCGCCGAAGGCGCGCGCTGGATTGGCGCGTATCTGAAGAAGAACGGCGTCGAGTCCGAGATCATCGAATCCGCGCCGGACCGTCTCAACGTCTACGCACGCATCCGCGGAAAAAACCGCGGCAACGGCCTGCTGCTTTTCAACCACATCGACGTCATGCCGCCGGGAGAAGGCTGGTCGCGTCCGGCGTTCGGTGCCGAAATCGGCATCAACATGATGTGGGGCCGCGGCACGCTCGACATGAAAGGGATCACGATCTGCCAGCTGGACGCGTTCCTCCGGATCGCGAATAGCGGCCGGGCGCCCGCGCACGATCTCGTCTTCCTCGCCACCGCCGACGAGGAGACCGGCAGCAGGTTTGGCATGCAGTGGCTCATCGCCAACCGTCCCGACGTCTTCGCGGACGTGAAGTACGGCATCACCGAAGGCGGCGTCACCGAAATGCTGACCGAACGGATCACGTACTTCGGCATCGAGGTCGGTGGCAAGCAGCAGATCGTGCTCACGGTCGAAGGCGACGATCTCGCCGCAATCCAGAACGCCCGGATCGCGCTCGAGCCATATATGTTCGCGCGGGAGCCGGAGCGTGTGACCCCCGAGGTGAAACGCTTCTTCCGTGACCTCGCACCGACGCGCTACGCGTACAAGTCGATGCTCGCCGACATCGACAAAACCATCGCGCAGGGAGATTTCTGGCGCCTGCCAGTGACCTACCGCGACTTCACGCAGAACACGTTGTGGGCCACGGCACCCGTTCGCGTCGGCGACCGGTGGACGATGACCGTCCGGCAGGCCAACCTTCCCGATGAGATTCCGGAACAGCGGATCGCCTGGATCGAGCAGAAGATTGCGCCGCACGGAGCGCGCGTGGCCGAGGTTCGGGAGAAACAGGGTCCGGTGCCGGTGTCGCCGGACGACACGCCGCTGTTCCGGATTCTCGAAGAAGAAGCGGAGACGCGGTATCGGGTGGAGGCGGGGCTGCAGCTGCTCTATCGGTCCGGGACCGACTCACGGTTCCTCCGGCCGATCGGGATCATCTGTTATGGAGTCTCGCCCTATCCGGTCGACTACTTTCAGTCGATCTCGATTCATGCCGTGAACGAGCGGGTCCGGCTCGACTACTTCATGGATGGGATCGGTTACATGCGCAACGTCGTGAGCGCGTGGGCGGCGGGACCGACCTGACACTAATTGTCAGAAAGCCGGTCAACAAAATGTCACCACCCCTCTTTCGGCGACACCTAACTCGTTGAAAACAAGTGATTCCGGCGCCGATTGTACGTGGTATCTCCATTGCGATTGTCGAGCCTGTAAAAGGAGATCTTGAATGAACAGGAAGCAGAAAGGTTTCACCCTCATCGAGCTGCTGATCGTTGTTGCGATCATCGGCATTCTGGCCGCGATTGCCATTCCGAACCTTCTGACCGCGATGCAGCGCTCGCGTCAGAAGCGGACGATGGCGGACATCCGCTCGATCGCGTCGGCTTGGGAAGCGCGTGCGACCGACGTCAATCAGTACAGCGCCGCGGGCATGAGCTGGCCGGCCACGGGCTCGAACGCGTCCGACCTGAGCGCCATGCTCACGCCGACGTACATCAAGAACATCCCCTCGTACGACGGCTGGAGCAATGCGGTCCGTGTCGGCGTGAATACGGCGGGCAGCTCGTACTCGATCAAGTCGTACGGCGCTGACAAGGCCGAGACCACGACGGACACGTCAGCGGCCTCCGCACTGACGACGCAGAACTTCGACTGCGACATCATCTACTCGGACGGCTCGTTCGTTCAGTACCCCGAAGGCGTGCAGTCACAGTAGTTTCCGGCCTCGTACCGATCACTACGCGTGAGAAAAACGGGCGCCGGAAAGGCGCCCGTTTTTTCTGCCGGTCGTTCGTCCAGGCTGCCACCAGCAATCCTGCTGCAAGCCAGCTCCTTCTCGAGGATGAAAAACCGTCCAAAGGGGGCTCCCGACATGACCATGAAGCAAAGAGGATTCACATTGATCGAGTTGCTGATCGTCGTCGCGATCATCGGCATCCTCGCGGCCATCGCCATTCCCAATCTGCTCACGGCGATGCAGAGGACCCGTCAGAAACGCACGATGGCCGACATACGCTCGATCGCTACGGCGTGGGAGTCACGCGCCACCGACGTCAACACGTACAACGCGGCCGGCATCAGCTGGCCCGCTGCCACGGCCAGCGCCGGCTCGCTGACAGACATGCTCACTCCGACCTACGTAAAAAGAATCCCCATCTACGACGGATGGAACATCGAGTTCCGCGTCTCGGACAACAACCCCGCCTCGTATTCGATCAAATCGTTCGGCGCCGACAAGATAGAGAACTCCGCATCCATCACGTCCGCAGCAGCAAGCATCACCACGAACAACTTCGACTGCGACATCATCCTGTCGGAAGGGCAGTTCGTGATGTACCCCGACGGGTTACAAGCGCAATAAACCGATCCAGCAAATCGGGTCCGCAAAGGCGGGCGCCACGAGGCGCCCGTTTTTTTTTGCGGAGAGAGTATCCCGCGACCCTGCTGTTCTCTATTTCTGTGGAATCGCAGGCCACTCTATGGGACATCTCCAAAGAGACGTTGCTCGATCTGCGCGATCTCCTCTCGCCACGGGAACGACTTCTTTACGCGCACCAAAAACGCCCGCGCTTCTTCGTCCCGATGAAGCTGCCGAAGTGCCTGGCAATACTCCGTGGCGACGAATTGGACGGTATCTTCAGGGATCGACTCGATATGTTGTACTTCTTCCTGGAGAACAGCGATCGCCAAGGCAACCTCGCCATCTTCATTGTAGAGCTCTGCTAGCCGTATTCGAGGAAGGACGGCAGATGTCGGGCCTCCAACTAGAATGGCTTGTTGATATGTGGTTCGCGCGAGCTCGTTCGCCGGAACCGATCGGTACCACTCGCCTAGCGACATCAACGCTGCGACAACCACGTTTTGATTCTGCGAGGTCGAGAGAAGCTCCAACTGTACGACCGCCCGGTCGTCCGCACCATTCAGGAAAAGAATCTCTGTTTCCCAAAAACGCCGCCAGTCCTCATCAAGAGTTCTTGCCATCCGATCCTCGAGCAACGCAATGATCTGGCGATGCTCCTCGGGCGTGAGTTGCTGGCGACTGTTCATCTGAATCCTCCGGGGAATATCGTCGGCATCCCCCTTCTTGCAGTTTACATACGCAAGATTCGCCTGCTGAAGCATCTGATTCGCCTGCCAATCATCGAGAACGTTCGCGTGAATCCACTGATACTGAGATTCCAGAGTTTGTCGCAAGGACCATCGGGTGGAATTGGCCAAGGTTTCGGAAAGGGCTTTACGTTGTCTGGTATGGGCTCAGGATCCTTCCCTTTCGTGCACTTATCGCAATCTTTAGGGGGATCATTTTCCTCGATGTCGTCAGCGTCGACTATCGAGATGATCAGACCCACCGGCCCGAAGAACTTTCCGATGCTTGGCGTTAGCTTCAGAAGGCACTTCTTTACAAACGACGGCGGTTTCGTGATGAAACCGCCCGTGGCTTGAGACCCAACGCGTCGGTGTACAGGATTGGATTGCCGAGTGCGTAAGCGTATTCCTTTCCAGGCTGTTCAAATGGATCCTCTTGCGTATACCTACCCCAGCCACTCCGGTGCCACCGGAAGATGTTGTAATTTTCCTCTCCGGCCGCGGTGCTATAGGTCACCTGCTGACCAGGGAACCGAAGTGGTTGATCGTCGGCATGGCTGCCGGCGACGACAGCATAGACGGTCAAAGGGCTCGTATTCGACACGCCAGACAACCGCGGCATTTGGCGCGGTCTGCAGGATTGGCGTCCCGAGATGATCGGTGAAAGTGTACCGGGCCGGGTCATCGCCGTGGTCGGCGACGGGGCGGGAGCCGAACCAGATGACATCGGCGGTGCGGCCGGTTGAGGAGCTGACGATGTTCAGCATCGCCAATTCGGGTGTGTAGAAGTAAGGGATCTGGGGCGGTGGCTGACTACTGATAACTGTCAGGCTAATGACTCCGTGGTCGAAATGACCCGGACACCACGGCCGTCGTAGACATGGGTTCGCCATTCCTCGACAGGGTCGGGCTGGATGCACGCGTCTCCGTACAGCTCAACGCACCGGTCGTAAGCGCGCACGAACTGTGACTGCACAAGATTGCGCGGCGAATAGAGCACCGGATCGCCACTACCGGGAACGCCAGCCGGACTTTTCAGCTCATTACCCGCGGCGTCATAAGACATGCTCGTAGCCAGATCGGTCGCCGTGTTGATGAGCGGCTTCGTACTCTGATACGTGAACGTGCGACTCGTACCGCCGAGGGTTGTCGAGAGCATGTTCCCCATCCGGTCGTAGGTAAAGGAGCCGGTGCTGCCCCACAACAAGCTTCCACTGCTCGCTGTCGTCAAACGATTGAGGTCGTCGTAGCCAAAGGTGCGGCTGTATCCCGAGTTGGTCGAATCGGCAATGGCCGTAACATTGCCCGCCGGATCGTTTGTGTAAGCGTGTTGCGCAATGGTCGCACCGTGCGTCAACCCGGACGTGAGGGGCAAGTAGCGATTGTTGTACGTGCGGGTCTCCACGGTCCCGTTGCCGAGGGTCAGCGACGTATTAGGCCCGAAAGGGAGATACGTCGCCGCGGTGACGTACGACGTATTTTGCGATGCGATCGTACCCGTCGCCGCGACTGGTCGATCGGCGTAATCAAACGCATACGTCACAATACGGCCCGATGGATAGCCAATCGACGTCGGTTGCCGTTCGCGTCGTGTCCGTAGGTCTGCACATACGGGGAACCGAAGATCGTTCGTGTCTCCCGCCGAAGCATTCCGCGGCGTTCATAGAAGTATTCGGTCGAGCCGCTCGGATCCTCCATCGAAGCTGGTCGACCGAGGCCGAATGCACCTGCTGCAACATTGTCGTACGTCCACTTCGGAAGAGGCCGAAGGTGATTCCATTTGTCCTGACGCGCTCAAATACGCAGCGCAACTCAAAAGCGTCTACAGCTGCCGCTCGCGCAGCACGCCCATCATGCTCGAGTACAACCGGTCGTGCGCACCCTGCGCCTCGCGATAGATCTGCGGAAACTGCCCGAGATCCTTCGTCGCCACGACGAGGTTCACGCCATACAGAAACGCCGCGTTGCCATCGAGCGTGCGCAAATTGTCGGCGATCAGGATGAAGAACGACTTCCTCCGCTCCGACGGCACGACCGACATGATCGGTCCCATATCCAGGGGCGGCTGCGTCATCTCCACGGGATGGAGAAACACCACCTGCGGCTGTTCCTGATTGAAGAACTCGCGTCCCTTGGCATGATCGGAGTGATGCACCGGCAGGAATCCGATGAGCTTCGCGGCCTGACGGATCGCCGGATGATCGGCGCCGAGAATCAACGCTTTCGAGCCGAAGTCGTTCGAATGATCGTCATCGTCCTGCGCGGCTTGCTGCGCTACCGGCGCGGGACGCCGAACCTCGGCCTCGGGATTCTCGAATTGCCGTCGATCAACAGTGAGCTTGGCCTTGCAGACAGGACATGGAAAGCCGACCTCGCGCATCGGCAGCTTCGTCTCGTCGAGCGAGAGTGGTTTCTGACAGCTCGTGCAGGTAATCCTGATCATCGCTACTCCAGCATCGACAGCATCGAATCGTCGCCGCCGCTGAGCGACCGATCCGGCTCGTCGGTCATCCGCAGCGCGAGGTTGGTCGGGTTCGTGGCATAGGCCATGGCGGTCTCGCGCGAGATCACACCGCCGTTCCACAGCTTCTCGATTTCGTCATCGAACGTCTGCATGCCGTCGACCGAGCCGTCGTGCATCGCATCCGTCAGCGAACGTCCCTCCATTTCGCCCTTGATCACGTAGTCGCGCGTGCGCATCGTCGACTTCAGAATCTCCAGCGCCGCCACGCGGCCGCCGCCGATCTTCGGCAACAGACGCTGCGAGATCACATAACGAAACGACTGCGAGAGCCGCGTGCGGACCTGCGGCTCCTGATCTTTCGGAAAGACGCCGATGATGCGATCGACGGTCTTCGCCGCGTCGATCGTGTGCAGCGTCGAGAGCACGAGGTGTCCCGTCTCCGCCGCTTCCATCGCGATCTCGATCGTCTCCACGTCGCGCATCTCGCCGATGAGAATGACCTTCGGCGCCTGCCGCAACGCAGCACGCAGCGCGAGTGAGAACGTTTTCGTATCCGACCCAAGCTCGCGCTGATTCACCGTCGACTTGATGTGCCGGTGCATGTACTCGACCGGATCCTCGATCGTGATGATGTGAACCGCCTGCTCCTGGTTGATCTGATGGATGATCGCCGCGAGCGTCGTCGATTTGCCCGATCCGGTCGGCCCCGTCACCAGCACGATGCCGTTCTTCAGCGACGCCACGTTGTCCAGTTCCGACGGCATGTTCAGCGACGCAAGCGTCGGAACTCCCTCGGGAATCACGCGCAGAACGATGGCCCACGTGCCGCGCTGCGAGAAGATGTTCACGCGAAACCGCGTCTTCTGCGGAATCGAATAAGAGAGATCAACCGATCCGTTCGACAACAGCGTGCGTGTCAGCTCGCGATCGCCGCGCAGCATGTGCATGGCGATGATCTCCGTCTGGAACGGCGTGAGCCGCGGCAATCCGGGGAACGTCACGCCGACGAGCTGGCCGTCGACTTCCACCTGCGGCGGCCGCCCCACCGAGAAGTTGAGATCCGACACGCGATCCGAGACCTTCAGCATCGCCTCGAGAATCGCGTCGAGATTGAAATTCTTCATGCTGGGCTCTCCGGAGGCGCCATTGTAGTTGAGTCACACCCGATACAATCCGCGCCGTGTCCACGCTCGGAATCGACCTCGGCTCGCGCCGCATCGGCATCGCAGTCAGCGATTCCGGCATCATGGCCACGCCGCATTCCGTGATGCGCAACGAAGGCGACGTGATCGGCAAGCTCGCAAATCTCGCGAACGAGCTCGAAGCCGAAACGTTCGTCGTCGGCATCCCCAGCCGCACGCATGCGACGGCGGCCGATCGCAAGTACCATGATTTCGCCGAGGCGCTGCGGCAGAGAACGTGCAAACCGGTGGTGCTCTGGAACGAGAGTCTCTCCACGGTCGAAGCATCGGAACGGCTGCGCGCCAGCGGTCGCAATCGCCGTGAGGCTCAAAAAGACATCGACATGCACGCCGCTGCCGTCATCCTGCAGTCGTACCTCGATGATCCCGGGAGGAAGTCATAGCACGTAAGACTCGTGGGCGCGGCTGCCGCAAACTTCTGCAGTCGCTCTTCACCATCGCCATCTTCGCCGTCCTCCTCGCCCTCGGCGCAGGATGGTTCTTCTGGCGCGCCGTCCGTACACCGTACAAAGGCTACGCGGAGCCGAAGACGCGCGTCGAAGTGCGCCGCGGACAGAACACCGCCGCGATCCTGCAGCACCTGCAACGGAACGGCGTGCTGCGCGATGAATGGATCCCGCTCGTCTACATGAAACTCCTGCGCGCCCGCGACTCGCTCAAAGCCGGCGTGTACGAATTCGACAAACCGCTCTCGCCGATCGACGTGATCGACAGACTCGTGCGCGGCGACGTCGTGCTGAAGACGATCACGATCCGCGAAGGCCTCGATCGTTTCGCGATT
>DASYLL010000313.1:0-5865 GCA_036009605.1 Thermoanaerobaculia bacterium
CGCGGTCGGCTATCCCGCGGTTGCGAGCAGCACCGATGAAGTGATCGGCGGCTGGCTTTCACGCGACAGCGATCTCGAAGCGACGTTCAATCCCGGCACGATCACGGCGATCAAACGCGACATCGCGAACACGCCCGTGCTGCAATCGAACGTCGGCATCTACAGCGGCAACTCGGGCGGTCCGGCGGTGAATCTCGACGGCGAAGTGATCGGCATCGCGTCGTGGGGACACGCGAACGCGGAGCAGATCAAGTTCCTCGTACCGAGCAACGTCGCGCGCAAGTTTCTCAGCGATGCAGGCGTGCGTCCGACGATCGACGGCGCGTTCAACAAGCACTACCGCGCCGCGCTCGATGCCGCACGAGAAGGGCAGTGGCTCGATGCGAAGAGCGATCTCGCGCAAGCCTCCGTGCTCTTCCCGAAATCACCCGACCTCATCCGCTTCACGCACGACGTCGACCGCGCCATTCGCGTGATGCCGCCGTGGCAGCGTCATCCGATCGCAGCGATTGTGATCGCGGTCCTTGCGCTGGTCGGGCTGGTGGTGGCAACGTTGTTTCTCGTCGCGCGTTCCCGCGGGCCGCGAATCCCCGCGGATCTCCTGAAATCACCGACGGTCGAGACCGTCGTCGCCCCGACCGGCTTGTCCGCGTCGGCGCAGGGAGTCCTCGGCAAATTCACATTCCTGAACGGCACGCGCGCGGGAGAGAAACTGGGGCTCGGCGGCTCGGGCATCCGGATCGGACGGGAAGCGACGATTTGTGAGATCGTATTGGAGAATCCGAAGGTCTCACGACTGCACGCGGAGGTCGTGTCGATCGACGGCAAGGTCCTGCTGATCGACCGGAACTCCTCCAACGGGACCTACGTGAACGATCACAAGATCGACAAACGCTTCCTGAAGGACGGCGACATCATCTATTTCGGCGGCCGCAACGCCGTCGCGGTGGCATTTCACGCGTGAGGAACATTCGTGGCTGACAAGCGGTGTGATAACGGGCATTTCATCGATGAAGCCTGGGACATCTGTCCGTACTGTCCGCAGGACGAGAGTGAGCCGGAGATCCCGGTCGTGCGTCCGCGCGCGATGGAGCAATCCGCGCCGGCCTCCGCCGCGCTGAGCGCTCCGGCTCCCGCGCCGATGCCGCGCGCGATTCCATCCGCGATTCCATCCGCACCCGTCAGCGTTCCCATCAGCATCGCCCCACCGCGTCACGCAACGAATCCCGGAAACGGCTCTGCAATCGCGATCGTTTCCACGCCGTTCGTCGAGCGCACGGTCGCCGCGCAGCGCATCGAGGCCGGCCAACAGCAGAAACGCTATGTCGTCGGCTGGCTCGTCGGACTGAACGGTCCGTCGCGCGGTGAAGCATTCGCGCTGCGCATGGGACGCAACGTGATCGGCCGCGATCGCCGCTCGGACATCGTCATCAACGACGATCAGGCCTCGTCGCATCATGCCGACCTCGTGTTTCGCCCCGAAGAGCGGCGGTTCATTCTGATGGACCACAACTCGACGAACGGGACGTACGTCAACGAAGCGGAGATCGAGCCGCGGCGCGATCTCATCGAGAAAGACATCGTGCGCATCGGCGGTCATCGCTTCCTCTTCTCTCCCCTCTGCCACGACGGCTTCCACTGGGATGACGAGGGTCTGCTCAAATGATCGCCGGCTCGCTCATCGGCACGACGCTCGGCAACTACCGCATCGAGCGTGAGATCGGCGAAGGCGGCATGAGCCACGTCTACGTCGGCCGCACGAACTTCGCGACCGACGTGCTCCCGGTCGGATTTCCGGTCGTGCTCAAGGTCATGACCGATGAGCTCGCGGGCGACATCACCGCGCGCAAGCGCTTCATCAAAGAAGCATCGATCCTCTCGAAGCTGCGCCACCGCTACATCACGCGCTTCTACGAGTTCATCAACAACGACAGCGGCGCAGTGCTGGTGATGGAGTTCGTCGAAGGCACGCCCGTCGATCTGCTGCTCACCGAGCGCGGCGCGTTGCCGCTCGCCGATGCGATCGTCGTCTGCCAGTGCCTGCTCGAAGCGCTCGTTTACGCGCACGGCAAAGGCATCGTCCATCGCGACATCAAGCCCGCCAATCTCATCCGCGAAAAGGGCGGTCCGGTGAAGGTCACGGACTTCGGCATCGCCAAGATCAAGGAAGGCGCGGGCATGAGTGGCCAGACCGTCCTGACGAAATCCGGCTTTCTCCTCGGCACCCCGCACTACATGTCGCCCGAGCAGATCCGCGAACCGAAGGACGCCGGCGCGAAGAGCGACATCTATTCATCGGGCGTCGTGCTGTACGAGATGCTCACCGGCGCGCTGCCGTTCAACAGCCGTTCGTTGCCGAAGCTCATCGACGCGATCTATCGCGGAGAGAAACAGGCGCCGAGCGCGCTGCGTCCCGAAGTGGACAAAGAGCTCGAAGACATCGTCGTGAAGGCGATGCATCCGCGGATGGATCAGCGCTTCGAGACCGCGCGCGAGTTCTTCGAAGCGCTCGAGGAGTACACCGCGCGCCAGCCGATCGCGCCGACCGGCCGTCATCAGATGGCGCCCGACATGGCGACGCCGCAGCAGATGCCCGCGGTCGCGGATCCGCGGCACTGGACGCTCGTGAACGTGAAACCGGAGACGAACGAGAAACACGCCATCAGCGGCGACAGCGTGATGGTCGGCCGCGACCGCACCTGCTCGATCGTGCTCGCACACCCCGCCGTCTCGCGCCGCCACGCGCGCATCACGGTGGGCGGCAACGCGAAAGAGCCGGTGCTCGAAGACCTGCAGTCCGCAAACGGAACGTACGTGAACAACACCCGCATCGACCGCACCGTGCTGAAGCCTGGCGATATCGTGAGGTTCGGCGCGGACCCGGCGTGCAGTTATGTTTTGAAAGACAGATAGAAATGTTGCTGGTTACTGGTTGCTGGTTCAAGGTACTTCTCGGCGAGCCGAATCGCTCTCGCGCGACGGCACATTGAACCAGCAACCAACAACCAGCAACGGCGAACGCGAGCGAAGCGAGAGACCAATGAGCCTAATCAACTGCCTGAAATGCAAACAATCGATCGACGCGCAATACGATCAGTGTCCGCATTGCAGTGAGAAGGTGACGAACTTCCAGCGCACCTATTCAACGCGTCTGCTCGACGGCAAGTACCAGATCATCGACCGCCTCGGCGTCGGCGGCATGGGCGAGATTTTCAAAGTCCGCCACATCCACCTCAACGAGCTCCGCGTCATCAAGATCATGCGGCCGAACGTGGCCGCGGACGATCAGGGACTGCAGCGTTTCCTCCAGGAAGCGCGCACGTCCACGATGATCAAGCACAAGAACCTGGCCATGTTGTACGACTTCGCGCAGCTCGACGATGGCTCGTACTACATGGTCTGGGAGTTCATCGACGGTACGAACATCCAGCGCTGGATCGGACAGACGGGCGCGCTGCCGCCCCGACTCGCGATCGAGATCGCCGTGCAGGCGCTCAACGGACTCGATCACCTTCACTCGATGGGTCTCATCCATCGCGACATCTCGCCCGAGAACATCATGCTGTCGCAGGACCATCACGGAAAACTGCTCGTGAAGGTCATCGACTTCGGCATCGCCAAGCAGCTCGGCGAAAGCGAGCAGAGCGGGCAGGGTCTCACGCAGACCGGCATGTTCCTCGGCAAACTGAAATACGCATCGCCCGAGCAGGCCGGCTTTCTGAAGGATGGCGAGCATCTCGATCCGCGCAGCGATCTCTATTCGTTCGGCATCCTCATGTACGAGATGCTCGCAGGGCGCGCGCCGTTCCAGGCGACCAACCCGCACGGCTACATCCTCAAGCACGTCACGGAGAAGCCGCAGCCGATCATCGAGCTGAATCCGGCCTCGCACGTGCCGCCGCAACTCGAGGCGATCATCATGCGGTCGCTCGAAAAGAACCGCGAGCAGCGCTTCGCGACGGCCGCGGATTTCGCGGAGGCACTCGAAGGGATTCGCCAGTCGATCGCGCCCGATTCGAAGTACGGACTCGGCGAGCGGATGGTGACGCTCTCCGGCGCGCAGACGCTCGCCGATCTGAAGATGACCGCGACCAACCCGCAGATGACCGCGGGCGGCGCGCAACAGACGCAGCAGACGTTCGCCGGCGCCACGATTCCGGGCAACACGACGCCGGGCATGCGCCTCGGTCCGACCGGCACGCGCGCCGCGAGCGACGAAGCCACCGTGATGGAGCGCAATCTCGCGAACCCGACGCGCTCCGGCAGCGACGACGCGACCGTGATGGAACGCTTCGGCAGCCCGGGCGCAGCGGCGCCGACGGCCATCGAAGCGAAGATGCAGTTCGGCAACGCGCAGGGCGAGTCGACGGTGATCGAGCGGCAGTATCAGCCGGCAGCACCGAAACGCAACGTCGGAATGATCGCCGCCATCGCTGCGATCGTCGTGATCCTGATCGGCGCCGGCGTCTACTTCGCGACGCGCAAGCCGACGGATCCGATCGCGACCGCGACATCCATACCCTCCGGTACGGATGTGACGTCGACCGGTCCCGCACCGCTCGCGCCGAATGAAGGTCTGCTGCTGCTCTCGGCATCGCCGTGGGGCGACATCGATAAGATCGTCAGTACAAAGGACAACAAAGAGATTCCGGTCGCCGACAACCTCTCGACGCCGGCGCGACTCGAGCTCGCGCCCGGCAACTACGACATCACGCTGCTCGATCAGAGCGGCCGGCCGACGACGGTCGCCGTGACGGTCGAAAGCGGCAAGCCGACGCGAAAAAAAGTCGACATGGGAACAGTCAACTACGACGAGCTGTATCGGGAAGTCACCAGGCCATGACTCGCAAAACGATTGCAGTCGCACTCCTCACTCTCGCATTCGCAACTGCCGCGCACGCGTCGTGGTACGACGATTACGACGCCGGCCTGATCGCCGCCCGAAAGGGCAACTGGAGCGCGGTCGTGACGAAGATGTCGGCCGCGATCAGTCAGAAACCGAGGGAGAACAGTAAAGAGCGGACGTACGGGATGGACTTTCGCAACTACCGCCCGTACTACTACCGAGGCGTCGCCTATCTGAATCTCGGCAAATACGAGCAGGCCATCGCGGACTTCGAATCCACCGGCGGGCCGGGCCCGGAGAATCTCGGCGACCTTTCGACACTCATGGATCGCGCGAAGAAGAATGCCGCGGCCGCGAGCGAGCCCGATCCGGCGCCGACACCTCCGCCGCGCAACACGCCGCCGGTCGTAACGCAGCCCGTACCAACTCCGACGCCCGCGCCTGTCGTCCCGCAGATCGATGCCGCGTTGCGTCAACGCGCCGCGGCCGCACTGGCGGGCGCGAAACAGAAACTGCAAAGCGCACAGCAGCGCCGCGCGACTCAGTCGCCGCAGTACACGCAGGCGATGTCGACGTACACCGATGCGTTGACGCGCAACGCGAACGCGCGCAACAACGACGATCTCAACACCGTGATCTCACTCGCCGACAACGCGGGAGATCTCGCGGATGTCGCGCAGCCGCCGAACGCGCCCGCGCCGATCGCACCGACGCCGACTCCCAATCCAACTCCGCTCGTACCGCGTTCTGTCGCGGCGACGGGGCAAGTCATCGACGAGCATGCCGATGATGTGAAGCGCGCGCTGGAGCAGTACTTCGCGGGCGAGTTCGAAGAAGCCGCACAGCGCTTCGAGCGCCTCACCAGCGCGATGCCGGACAACGGCTGGATCTACGCGTTCCTCGGCGCATCGCAGTACTCGATCTATGCCTTCGAGGCGGATGAGAACTATCGCAAGGCCGCGATCAACTCGTTCCGCAAAGCGAAAAAGCTCCGCACCTGGCGCGACGGTCTGCCGCAG
>DASYLL010000314.1:0-20567 GCA_036009605.1 Thermoanaerobaculia bacterium
CGCACCTGGCGCGACGGTCTGCCGCAGAAGTACTTCTCGAAACGGATCCGCACCGCCTTCCGCGAAGAAGGCTAGGCGCGAAGAGATAGTGGAGCGCCGGCGTGAAGACGCCGGCGTTCCCGTTCTTACTGTCCGTTGCCGTTGCCGCCGTTGCCAGCCGGCTGCGACGTGTTGTCGCCACCAGGAACGACCGCTGCTGCGGCTTCCTTCACCTGTGCGACGACTTTCGCGACGGCGCGGCGAGCTTTCTTCGCCGCCTTCTTCACGGGCGCAGTGCGAGCCGCCGCGGCGGCACCAGCTGCTGCCGCGACCGCGGCTCCAGCCACGGCGACGCGACGGGCGACCTTCTTCTTTGCTGCAGGCTTCGCTTTCGCGGGAGCTTTTTTCGCAGGCGCTTTCACGCTGCGTTTGGCAGCTGCCTTTTTGGCAGGTGCTTTCTTCGCAGGCGCTTTCTTTGCGGCCGGCTTCTTTGCAGCAACTTTCTTTGCAGCAACCTTCTTCGCAGCCGGACGTTTTGCAGCGGCTTTCTTTGCCGGAGCTTTTTTCGCCGGAGCTTTCTTTGCGGCAACCTTCTTCGCGGCCGGGCGCTTCACAGCGGCCTTCTTCGCGACAGGTCGCTTGGGAGCCGTTTTCTTTGCGGCAACCTTCTTCGCGCTCTTCTTTGCAGCCATATGTTTTCTCCTGTTCAAAAATGTCGGATGGGGAGCCGTACTTTTTGATGAGAGAACGAGTGCTGCGTGTGCAACTCGGTGTATGAGTTGCACGAATCGCAATGTAGACGAACATGATTCGATTGTCACGCGCGCGACTCCTGCGCATCGCACTTCCGTTCTTCCTCGCGTTGTATGTCGCGATCGCTGCGTTCTCCGTTTACGTGCTCGTGCTCGATCGACGCATGGCGCGCGAGCTCGCGCCGCGCAGCTGGCGCGTGCCGACCGTGATCGCATCGGATGCAGGCGGCCGCACGCGTGAAGTCGCGCGCGTGTACGGAACGGACTGGCGTCCGACGCCGCCGGTATTGCTCGAACAACTTCCGCCGCACATCGCCGACGCGTTCCTCGCCGCGGAAGACGTGCGCTTCCGCCGCCACATCGGACTCGATCCGATCGGGATCGCGCGCGCGTTCTTCGCCAACATTCGCGCGGGCGGCATCGCGCAGGGCGGCAGCACGATTCCGCAGCAGATCGTGAAGCAGCGCTTTCTCTCGAACGAGCGCACGTGGCGCCGCAAGATCGTCGAAGGCGCGCTCGCTGTCGCCATCGACCGCCGTCTCACGAAAGACGATCTACTCGAGCTCTACCTCAACGACGTCTACCTCGGCCATCACGCCGGCAGTCCGATTCTCGGCATCGACGAAGCGTCGCGTCTCTACTTCGACAAACCGCCGCGCGCATTGCGTCTCGATGAAGCCGCGTTGCTCGCCGCGATGATTCGTGCGCCGAATCGCGACACGCCAGAAAAACGGCCCGACCTCGCACGCGCGCGCCGCGACGCAATCCTCGGCGTCATGCGCGATCGCGGCTGGATCAACGAGAACGAACATCGCGTCGCCGCCGCGCATCCCGTCGACGTCTCACGCGGCGCGCTGCCCGAGCAGCCGTTCCCGTTTTATCTGCGCGCGCTGCGTGCCGAGGTGGTGCAGGCGGTGGGGTTGGGGCCGGTGGTGGCGGGTGGATTGACGATTGTGAGCGAGATGAATCCTGACGCGCAACGCGCGGCGGAGCGCGAAGCGCGACGTGGCGCGCAGCGATTGCAGGCGCGCTACTCGTGGATTCGCAAACAGTCCGCGAGCGATCCGCTGCAGGTGGCGATTCTTTCGATCGATCCACTCACCGGCGGCGTGCGTGCGCTCGTCGGCGGCACCAACTTTCGGCGATCGTCTTTCGATCGCACGTCGCAGATGCGGCGACAGCCCGGTTCCGCGTTCAAGACCTTCGCGTATCTCGCGGCGATTGCCGCAAAGCGCGCAACGCCTTCGACGCTGCTGCTCGATTCACCGGTGAAGATCGAGCTGTCGAGCAACGAAGTGTGGGAGCCGCAGAACTACGACGAGCGCCTTCGCGGACGCGTGACGTTGCGCGAAGCATTCGAGCGTTCGCTCAATGTGCCGACGGTACGGCTCACGAACGAGATCGGCGTGGGTCGCGTCGTGAGCGTTGCGAAGAACTTCGGCTTTCAGAACGTCGAGCCGGTGCCGGCGTTGCCGCTCGGCGTCGGCGAAGTATCGATGCGCGAGCTCACTTCGGCGTACACCGCGTTCCCGAATCTCGGCGAGCGCGTCGAACCATTTCTGCTGCGACGCGTGAGTGATCGTCATGGGACAAAACTCTTCGAGCATGTCGTGAAGCCGCGTAAGCGCGTCATCGATGCGAGCTCGGCGTACGTCATGCACACGTTGCTGCGCGGCGTCGTGCGACGCGGCACCGCCACGCGCCTCAAGCAATATGGCCTGGGCTACGTCGCCGGAAAAACCGGAACGACGAACGACTATCGCGATGCATGGTTCGTCGGCTACACCGAAGACGTCGTGACGTCGGTGTGGGTCGGCTTCGATCGCGGCGCGCCGCTGCGGCTCTCTTCATCAGAGGCTGCATTGCCGATCTGGGGCGCGTACATGAGCGCGACGCCGCACAAACCCGCGAACCCGAAACCGCCGCCGGGCGTGACATTCCGCGACATCGATCCCGAATCCGGAATGCTCTGGCGCAAAGGATGCCCGGGACCGATCCATGAAGTCTTCCTCGACGGCACCGCGCCGACGCGCCATTGCCCGACCGGCTTCTTCGGCCGCATCGTCCGTCGCGTGCTCTTCAACGAAGAGAAGTTCGACGAGCCGCCCGCGATCACGTTCGAGAAGTTCCGTCGCTGGGCGAATGAAGCGGATCGGAATCGACAGCAGGTGGAGGGATGGGTGGATCGATTGCGGCGGGCGTTTGACTAACTGACAGTTAGTGCCGCGCCGCCCGCCGCCGCCCCTGGTCGACATCGATGCGGCCCCACGCGGAGTGCCACGCCGATTCCTTCGCGTGGATCTGCACGGTCCAGAACGTGTTCGGATTGACCGGATCGACGAGGGTGGTCGTGTAGTCGCCCCAGCGTTCGGAGGCGGTGAATGCGGACTCGCCGAGATGGAGGTCGGCGACGGTGCTGATGCGGCCGAGGATGTCGCGATAGATGTAGGCGGACGAGGGGTAGCGGTTGGGCGAGAATTTGCCGAACCCGATGAGCATGGCACCGGTGCGGTTCACGGCCACTGACGGATATGCGTAGGCGAACTCACCGCTCGGATCGGAGATCGAGCCCCATTCGGAAACGAGCGTCACCGGATCGAACCTGCACCACACGATCGACTGCCGTGTCGCGCCCGGCGCGGTGCGCGTCATCGCCACGTAGATGAAGCCATTTCGCTCGACCGCGGACGCGATCACGCCCCAGCCGGCATCGAGCGGGCCTCCGTTGAGCTGCGGCAGTTGCCAGTTCGGATCGAGCCACGTCGTCGGCGAGGTGATGACGCGAAAAGGCTGCGACGGTGTGTCGAGCCGGTTCACGAGGATCTGCGAGCCGCTTCCCATCACGACGTAGTCGATCGTCGAATCCTCCGAACCGACTGGGAGCAGGTCGGATTCAGCCGTGACCTGCATCTTTCCGAAGGTCGGATTGGCGGGGCCGGCGTAGAGAGCCTCTTTCTGAATGAGATAGATGACGCTGAAGGGCTCGACGTTCGTGCCGAACATCACCGTGTCTTTCGTGACCGCGAGCTGCGAGAAATCGACGCCGTTCGCGGTGATCCTGTAGCGGCGCCACGCGCCGGTCGGATCACCCGTCTCGGTGAACCCCAGCAGGATGAACTGTCCGTTGTGAATGGACGTCAGCACGAATCGATCGGCGACGCTGTCGTAGACGATCCGCGGGTCGTAGATGTCGCCTTGCGTTGTCGTCACCCCGGCCCAGAACTGCTGCAGCGTCAACGTCGCGGCTTTGTTGCCGGCGCGGTCGTGCACGGTCACTCCGGAGTTGTACGCGCCGACCACGTGGTTCTTTCCGACGGCGCCGCTGGCATCGGCGGGCGAGAGGACTCGCGATGTCGACGAATCGAACTTCAGTGCCACGGGCGGCGGAGCGATCGTGGCGGCGGTCGATTCGAAGCCGGTGTTCTGCACTTCGGCGACGAACGTGCGGAACGACGGGATGAGGCTGCGATGCTCGAAATCGCGTGCAGCCGGCTCTCTCATCGGCAGCAGCGCGAGCTCGGTGAGTGTCGCGCGGGGAAGCGCGGTGCCGGTGACGGTCTCCTGCGCGGCGACGGAGGTGAACGACACGATGGACAGGGCGAGCGCGAGAGCTGTGTGGACGAAGACGTTCATTGGGGGCAAACTCAGAATAACCGGGAAGCACGTTTGACATTCCGCTGACCCGGACCTACGCTGAAGTCCGCTGGATTGATTTGGGGCGCTTGCAACCAGCTTAAAAAAAGCTAAATACCGGCAGACGACGATTTCGACTGGCCCCACGTCATTCGGCGTGGGGCTTTTGTTTTCCAGAGCGACTATGGACTTCATCCAGGCAGTAGCCGACGAGCACGTCTACCTCTTCGACGGGGCGATGGGGACGATGCTTTATTCGAAGGGCGTCTTCATCAACAAGTGCTACGACGAGCTCAACGTCCGCAACCCGGAGATCGTGCTCGACGTGCACCGCCAGTACGTGAAGGCGGGCGCCGAGATCCTCGAGACCAACACCTACGGCGCGAACCGCGTGAAGCTGCACGGCTTCGGCATCGAAGACGAGCTCCGCGACATCAACATGCGCGCCGCGGAGCTCGCACGCAAAGCCGCGGGCGACGCGGTCTATGTCGCCGGTGCGATGGGACCGCTCGGCATTCGCATCGAGCCGTACGGAGCGACGTCACTCGACGAGGCGCGCGACATTTTTCGCGAGCAGGCAACGGCGCTCAATGACGCGGGCGTCGATCTCTTCGTCTGCGAAACGTTCTCGAACGTCGCCGAGATGGAGCAGGCCATCAAAGCAATCCGCGACGTCTGCATGCTGCCCGTCGTCGCGCAGATGACGATCGGCGTCGATGGCCGCACGATCTTCGGCGACACGCCTCGCGCGCTCGCGCAACGTCTCGACCGCGCCGGCGCGGACGTGATCGGACTCAACTGCTCCGTTGGTCCCGACGTGATGCTCGACGCCATCGAAGAAATGGCCGCCGCGACCGCGAAGAAAATCTCCTGTCAGCCGAACGCCGGCCTGCCGCGCGACGTGAACGGCCGGCAGATGTACATGGCCTCGCCCGATTACTTCGCGAAGTACGCGAAGCGCCTGATTCACAAGGGCGTGAAGTTCATCGGAGGCTGCTGCGGCACGACGCCGGAGCACATCAAGATGATGGCCGACGCCGTGCGGCCGCTCTCGCCGCGACGCTCGTTCGTCGTTGTCGAGAGCAACGGAAAGCTTGCCGAGAAAGCCGCCGGTGTCGAGCCCGCGCCGATGGCGAATCGTTCGAACTGGGGACGCAAGCTCGCTGCCGGTGAGTTCGTCACGACGATCGAGATCACGCCGCCGAAAGGCGCGAATCCCGATGCGATGGTCGAGTCCGTGCGCTCGATTCGCGCGGCCGGCGTCGATGCGGTGAACGTGCCCGACGGTCCGCGCGCGCAAAACCGCATGGGCGCGATCGCGGTCTCGGTGCTGCTGCAGCAGCGCGTCGGCATCGAGACGGTGCTGCACTACTGTTGTCGGGACCGCAATCTCCTCGGCATGCATTCCGACCTCCTCGGATGCGCCGCGCTCGGCCTGCACAACCTGCTCATCATCACCGGCGATCCTCCGAAGATGGGTCCGTATCCCGAGGCGACGGCGGTGTTCGACATCGATTCGATCGGTCTCACGAACATGGTCAACCTGATGAACCGCGGCCTCGACCTCGGCGGCAATCCGTTCGGCGAGCCGACCTGCTTCACGATCGGCGTTGGCGTGAATCCCGGCCATCTCGATCTCGAATACGAGCTGCGCCGTCTCGACTGGAAAGTGAAAGCAGGCGCCGAGTACGCGATCACGCAGCCGGTGTTCGACGTGCGCCAGCTCGAACATTTTCTCGAGCGCATCGAGCCGATGAACCTGCCGGTCGTCGCGGGCATCTGGCCGCTGCTCTCGTATCGCAACGCGCAGTTCATGAACAACGAAGTCCCGGGCGTCTCGGTACCGGACGACGTGATGGAGCGCATGCGCCTCGCGAGCGAGAAGAGCAAGGAGCATGCGCTGCGTGAAGGCGTGACGATCGCGCGCGAAACGCTCGAGCGTGTTCGCGAACGGGTGGCGGGCGTGCAGGTGAGCGCGCCTCTCGGTCGCGTCGATCTGGCGCTGCAGGTGTTCGAAGGACTGGTCGAGAGGCGAGTTCCGCAGATCGGGTAGCGATCTGCGCGTCGACGTCGTCATCGTCGGAGCCGGGATCGGCGGTGCGGTACTCGCGCTCGATCTCGGGCGCCGCGGATGGCGCGTCGCGCTCGTGGAACGCGAGAGCACGCCGCCGCGCATCGCGCGTCCGGAAGTGCTCTGGAGTCCGACACCGAAAGCGTTGGAGCGGTATGGAATCGCGGATGCGATTCGCGAGCGCGCGAGTGTGAAGCTCGAAGCGATCGAGATCGGCGGCGAGAAACCGTGGCTGCGGATCACGCGCAAGGATTTCGATGCGGCCGGTGTCGATGCGTACTCGACGAATCCGTCGATGACGCGGCAGATCATCGCGGACGCAGCCGTCGCGACGGGCAACGTCGAGATTCATCGCGGCATCGCCATCGAAGAGCTGCTGCGCGATGGCGACCGAGTCGTCGGCGTGCGAGGCAAATCATTCGAAGTTGAAGCGCGACTCGTCGTTGGCGATGACGGCGGCAACTCGATCGTGCGCACGCAGCTCGGCATCCCGATCACGCTCACGCCGTTTCCGATCGACTTCGTGACCGCGATGATTCCGCAGTGGGAGCTGCCGCCGAATCGCGCGCGTGTGTGGATCGATGCGAAGGGCGTGCGTGCGTACATCCCGTGGCCGGGGAACGAAGGCGTCCTGCTGATTCCACTTCCTCCTGATGCGCCGATGCCGGAAGGAGGCGAATTCAAACGCGTGGCGCGACCATTCGGACACGCGCCTGCGTACGTCGCGAACGGCGCCGCGTTGATTGGCGATGCCGTGCATCCGATGACGCCCGCGGGCGGTCAGGGCGCGAACGCGTCGATCTGGGATGCGCTCGCGTTGGCGAACGTCGCAGATGAAGCACTGCGCGCGAATGACGTTTCGCGCGAACGGCTGCTCGCGTATGAGCGCCTGCGACGACCGATCAACGAACAGTCGGTCGCGATCTCACGGCTCGCGCGTCATGCGTTTCGTTTCGCATTCCTCGGACCGATCGCGCTGCGCGCGGTTGAAACACTCGGATGGCCGAAACGAATGGTTCTGCGCAGATTCGCGTCACAGTTTGGAGTGCGGTAGCCGCAGCTACCGCTTTTGTATGTCCGTGCGCCGCGCTGTCGCATACAAAAGCGGCGGCTGCGGCCGCCGCACTCCAAACTAGCGCCGACGCGAGATCACCGCGATCGACACATCATCATCCGGAGGCAGGTGGCCCATGAACATCTGCCACTCGCCCACCAGCGAATCCACGAGCTGCGCCGAAGTCCCCTCGGGGTGCCATCCCGCGATCACTTCGACGTAGTGATCGCCGAACTCGTGCTCCTGCACGTTGCGCATTTCCGTGAGGCCGTCCGAGTGCAGCAGCAGGCGCTCTCCAGGTTCGAGCACGCCGTGGACGGTTTCCCATGAGAGGCCGGCTTTGACGCCGAGGGGGTAGGCGCCGCGGCCGATGCGCTCGGTGAGATGGCCGATGGCGTCGAGTCGGAGAATCGAAGGATGGCCGGCGAGTGTCGCCTCGTAAGAACCGTCCGGCGAAAGCAGAACATAGCAGGCCGAGAAGAACGATCGCGTACCGCCGGTGCGGCAGAGGATGCGATTGAGCGAGGCCATGATCGAGCTTGCGGAGGGATCGACTTCGAGCTGTGTGCGGAACGATGCGTGCGCGACCGCCATCACGAGTCCCGCCGCCATTCCGTGTCCCGACGCGTCGCCGAACAACACGGCTGTGCGTCCATCGGGCAGCGGAACGAAATCGTAGATGTCGCCGCCGACCGTGTTCGCGATGCGATTGAACGCCGCGATGTCCCATGGCTCGCTCTCCGGCATCTGCTTCGGGATGAGGCTGGCCTGCAGATCGCGCGCGAGTTGCAGTTCGTCGCGGAACTTCACTTTGTCGATCAGCTCCATCGCCAGGAGGATCGTCATGATGAGAAACGTCGCTGCGATCTCGACGAACGTCCAGAACGGCGGCGCGGCCATCTCGTGAAAAATCGAGGCGAGGCAGACGAAGAAGACGATGAACGAGAACGCGAAGAGGATGCGCCGATGCGGCGCCAGCCGTTTCGCGAGACCGTAGAACACGGCGCTGACGGTGCGGATCCAGCGCACGAAACGCTTCGGCTCCGCTTCGATCGACGCGCGATGCTCGGCCATGAGCATCTTCTGCGTTTCCGGCCATTCGAGCGAGTACAGGTTCGTCACGTCGTTCGTCTTGAGCGAATTGACGGTGTTCTTCCCGAGATCCAGCCAGTCGCGGAGCAATGCCACGGGTGGATTGTACGGAGGAACCTGTTGCTGGTTGCTGGTTACTGGTTCAAGGTGACTCACCGCGCTGGCGACAACGCACCTTGAACCAGTAACAAGTAACCAGCAACCGCGGCCGCGACAGCGGCCCGCGCGCTACACTGGCGCCATGCGGTCCGCACTGCTGTGTCTTCTGCTCGCGGCGGCTTTGCCTGGCGCCGCGCAGGAGCTCCCCTTCATTCACTTCGCCCCGAGCGGGCAGGCGCTGCGGGTGATGTTTGGGACCGACCCGCTACCCGGTGTGCCTGCGCCGTCCGCGAGCGTGCAGAAGATTCTGCAGGACCATCAGGGCTACATCTGGATGGCGTTCTACTCCAGCGGCATCGCTCGCTACGACGGCCGCTCGATGGAAACCTACGGCACGAAAGACGGGCTCACCGATCCGCTCGTGCGTGAGATTGTCGAGGACGCTTCGCATCGCTTGTGGGTGGGAACGGAGGCGGGTCTCGTCGTTTCCGAGAAGCCGCTCGATGCGTACGCGCCGGGCGAGCGTTTGAAGTTCGTTTCGAAAGTCGGCAACGTGGCGTTGACGCGGGCGCGCATGCGGCGCAATTGCGTCGTGGCGTCACCGGATGGATCGGTGTGGGTGAGTGCGCCGGATGGGATCCTGCGCTATCGCTTTGAAGGTAACGCGTTGCGCAGCGACACCGTGCCGGACACGGTTCCCGCGCAGGCGCTGCTCGCGCGTCGCGATGGAACGCTCCTCGCGGGACGCGTCGACGGACGCATCGTTGCGATCACGCCTGACAAGAAGCAGCGCGTGATCGGGACCGTCGCGTCGTCGGCCACGACGCTCGCCGAAACCTCGGATGGCGCGATCTGGGGCGGCAGCACCGATGGCTCGGTCTGGATTCTCGAGAACGGCGTTCCGCGCATCATCAATCACGAGCTCGGCGAGCGCGTGGTCGCCATTCATCCGACGCACGACGGCAAACACGTCTGGGCCGCAAGCCTCGGCACCGGCGCGGTTCGCATGGATCGCCGCGATCCATCCGATCGCATGAGAATCACGCGCGCGAACGGTCTCCTCGGCGAAACGCTGTGGACGATTTACGAAGATCGCGAAGGCAATCTCTGGTTCGGACAGAACGGCGGCGCATCGCGGTTGCGCAAGGGCTACAGCGCGTTCTACACATGGACGGAGAACACGGTGCCGCCGCTGCCGGATGCGCGCACGTTCGCGGTGCTGCCGGAATGGCGCGGGTCGATGTGGATCGCGACTGGCGCCGGCCTCGCGATTCTGCATGGGGATACGACGACGACACTCACAGTCGGCGACGGTCTGCATTCGAATCAGATCTACGCGCTCGCGCCCGATCCGGAGGGGCGTCTCTGGATCGCGACTTCGTCGGGCATCAATGTGCTCTCGAACGCGAATCACCTGCCGCCGAAGATTCTCGCGGAGCCGCGACGCACGCCGGTGATCATCAACGGCGAGCCCGGTGTCGTGAGCGCGCTCGGGCTCGAAACGACGTATGCGGCGCAGCGTTTCGGCGACACGATGTGTTTCGCGGGCGGCTGGGGCGCGGCGTGCTGGAATGGCGATCGGTATCTGCTGTTCCGCGCCGCGTCGGGATTGTCGAACACCGGTGCGACGAGCGTCGAGCTCGACAATCACGGATACCTCTGGATCGGCAGCACCGATCGCGGTCTCTTTCACTCGACGAAGACGCTGCAGGAGATTTTCAACGAGACGCCGGCGGCGGGCGAAGTCACGAAGCGCATCTTCGTCGCCGCATGGACGAAAGAAGAGGGCGCGCCGACGAACGGGATTCGCTCGCTCCTGCATCACGGCGATCGGCTGTGGGTCGGCACCGGTGCGGGACTGGCGGCGCTCACGACGTCGAAGCCGTTCACCGCGACGAATGTTTTCGCGGGACAGCCGGTCGTGGGACTCACGCCGTCGCTCGACGGGCGCTCGATCTGGGTGAGCAACAACGCCGGCCTCGTGCAGATCGACGCGCGCACGCTGGCCGAGGTGTCGCGTGTGACGCGTGCGGACGGGCTTGCGGATGATGAAGCGTGGGCGTATGGACCGCTCGCGACCGATGCCGCCGGTCGCATTTACCTCAGCACGCCGAGCGGCGTCTCCGTCTTCAATCCCGCGTTGCGCGAGCGCATCACGACTCCGCCGCTGGTGCGGTTGCGGAACGTGTTGCGCGACGATGAAAACGAGATCGCGCTCGAATACGCGGCGCTGTCGTTCGCCGATGAGTCACGCATTCGCTATCGCACGCGGCTCGCGGGATTCGACAAGCACTGGTCCGCGGAAACGTCGGACGCGAAAACGCGCTACACGAACCTGCCGGCATATCTCTTCACGCGCAAGTACACGTTCGAGGTGATGGCGCGCAACGGTGAGGGCGTGTGGTCGCAGCCGCTCGCCTACGAGTTCGGTGTCGTCCCGCCCCTCGGACTGCGTTGGTGGGCAGTGCTGATCTACGCGATCGCGATCGTGCTCGCGTTGTGGCTCTCGAACCGCTGGCGCATGCGGCAGCTCAAACGCAAGAACCGCATGCTCGAAGACCTCGTGATGAAGCGCACGGAAGAGATCCGCGCGCAGACGCGCGAGCTCGAAACGCTCGACCGCATCGTCGAAGTCATCAATCGCGAGGTCGTGCTTGAGAACGTTCTCAAGACCATCATCTCGCAGGGCATGAAGCTCTTTCCGCAGGCGCAGAAGGCCGTGTTCCTGAAGTTCGATCACGAGACGCGGCGGACGGAAGTCATCAACGTCAGCGGCTACGACCCCGATCCATTCAACGGATCGTCGCTGACCTTCGAAGAAGCGATGAGCCGCTACTCCGAGCGCGCCGAGCAACTCGAAGAAGGCGTGTATCTCATCAAGGCGGCTGACTTCCGCCATCTCGCGGGCGCGGAGAAAACCGCGCATCTGCCGGCGCCAAAAGCGATGCTGGCGATGGCGCTGACGTTGGGCGGGCGGATGGAAGGCTTTCTCATCTTCGACAACTTCACGGACGAAGATGCGTTCGGCCGCCACGACCTGCAGAAGCTGGCGCGCGTGCGCGAGCATGCGGTGTCGGCGATCGCAAAGGCGCGCATTCTGCGCGAGCTCGAAATTCGTAACGAGCAGGCTGAGGAAGCGAATCGGGCGAAGAGCATCTTCCTGGCGAACATGAGCCACGAGCTGCGCACGCCGATGAACGCGATCATCGGATTCTCCGAGATCCTGCTCGAGCGGCTGGAAGAACGGCTCGAGCCGAAGTACATCGGCTTCTTACGTTCGATTCTGCAGTCGGGACAACACCTGCTCAGCATCATCAACGACATCCTCGACCTCTCGAAAGTCGAGGCTGGGAAGATGGAGCTGTACCCCGAGACATTCGGTGTGCGTGCGGGCATCGACAGCGTCTGCCAGGTGATGAAGGGGATGTCGACGAACAAAGGGATCACGTTCGATGTCGAGGTCGAAGACGGCGTGCGCGAGATCGAGACCGATCACGCGAAGTTCAAACAGATCCTCTACAACCTGCTGTCGAACGCGGTGAAGTTCTCGAAGAAGAACGGCGTCGTGACGATCCGCGCGCGTCGCGTCGGCGAGATGCTCTCGGTCTCGGTCACGGATGCAGGCATCGGCATCGCACCGGAACATCTGGCGGTGATCTTCCAGGAGTTCCGTCAGATCGATACCGCCACGAGTCGCGCGTACGGCGGCACGGGGCTCGGTCTCTCGCTCGTAAAGAAATTCGTCGAGTTGCTGCGCGGCACCGTGACGGTGACGAGCGTGCTCGATGAAGGCAGCACGTTCACGTTCATGCTGCCACTGCGCTTCGCGGGCGCGGCGATCCCGAGTCCGATCGTCAGTCCCGATGGCGTCGTGATTCCGCCGGGCGAGCGCGTGCTCGTCGTCGAGGATGAAGACGCGGCGTTCGACACGATCAGCGCGTATCTGCAATCGGCGGGATACGTGCCGGTGCGCGCGCGTACGGGACAGGAAGCGCTCGAACGTGCGCGGGTGATGAGTCCGCGCGCGATCACGCTCGATCTCGTGCTGCCCGGCATGGAAGGGTGGCAGGTGCTGCGCTCGTTGAAAGGCGACGCGGAGACGAGCGACATTCCGGTCGTGATCGTGTCGATGCTCGAGAATCGCGAGCTGGCGTTGGCGTTCGGCGCGGAGGACTACTTTGTGAAGCCGGTCGACTGGCCGCGACTGCTGCGACGTCTCAGCGAGATCACGGGACGCGGCGCGCGACTGCTGCTCGTCGACGACGACGCGACGGTGCATCAGATGCTCGAGCAGGAGTTGGTCAAAGAAGGCTACGTGCTCGAGATCGCAACGTCTGGTGCGGATGCGATCGAGCGCGCGGAGCGCTCACATCCCGACGTGATCATTCTCGATCTGATGATGCCGGGGATGAGCGGATTCGAAGTCGCGGAACGTTTGCGGCAGCGCGAGAGCACCGCGCACATTCCGATCATCGTGCTGACCGCGAAAGACCTGACGGCGGCCGATCACGATCGGCTGCGTCACGGAGTGAGTGGTCTGGTGTTGAAGGGAACGAACGCCGGCGCGCGTCTTATCCGTGCGATCCGCTCGCTCGATTCTTCCCGGGCGGCGGTGGCGGCGGCGCCGCCGACGGCCGTCTGATCGGCTCGACCGGCGGAGGCGTGACGGTGTTGTCTGCCGGCGGCATGATCGACGTCGGCTGCACTTCGCGCGGCGTGCGCAGCATCATCGCCAGCAGGCCGATGCCGATCAGACCGATCACGAGGAGCAGGATTCCGCGGCTGCCGAAGTTGTTGTCGACGGGCCGGATGGGCTGGGCGACTGCAGGTTCGGCGACCGGCGCTGGTGCGGGAGTTGGTTCCGCGCGAACGACGGTCGGCGTTTCCACTGCAGGCGTTTCAACCGCCGGTGCTGTTTCTGCCACGACCGGCGGGGTTTGCACGACAGGCGTTTGTACGACCGGCCTCTGCGTTACTACCGGCTTCTCTGCGACGGGCGCAGTCACCGGCGCTGCGGTGCTGCGCGTCGCCGTTCTGGTGGAGCTGGTCGCGGGAGTAAGGTTGCGGCGGGAAGGTGTCCTCGCCGGCGTCGCGCTTTCTCTGCGCGTTTCACGTGCGGTGGTCGTGCGCGGTGTGGTGGTGCGCGGGGTTGCCGCTGCGCGTGGTGTGGCATCCGCGATCTGCACGCGCGGCGATCTTCCGTCGAGCGCGCGATCGAGCAGGAATGTGCGGGTCTCGCTCGTCGGATAGAACACGTTGCCGTTGCTGTCGACGATGCGGAACTCTTCGATGTACTTCGTGTAGCCCGGATAGGAGCGCGCGAAGCGATCGTGCATTTCCTGTCCGTAGAACGCGCCGATCGGATCGGTGATGCTGTACGTCCAGAGCTCGTGCAGCGTCGCGAAGGCGGGCGTCGGATTCGCACGATAGAGCGTGTCGAACGTCACGTAGTCATTCGCACGCACCGCATCCACAAGCGACGGCTGAAGGTCGGCGCGGATGGGGTACGAGGCGAGAACGATCTGCGGCGTGAACGGCTCGAACGAGCCCCTCGCCTGAATGGCGGGAAGCGGCTCTTCCTGTCCTGTGACGGAAGTCGTCGGGGCTCCGATGACTACGATCAGGAAAATGACGACTGTGTACTTGAAACGCACACGACCCCCCCGGCCCGCAAGCCTAGACGCGGAGAGTGTAGCGCGAATCAAGAGGAGGAGTGTGACGGGTATTACTTATTGCCGTGGACGGGCGGCGGCCTGCAGTCCCAGGAGACGGGCGGTGTCGATCAGCTCCTGAATGGTCGTCTGATCTTTGCCGCTGGCCTGCAGGAGGTGAATGCGGATCGCGGTACCCACCGGAATCGGCGTATTGGCCGGATCCGCGTAGAAGCGCTCGAGACCCGAAACGAGCTCGAAGCCGCTGAGCTTTCCGGACGTCGACGACTGACGCTCGGTACGAACCGCGAGGCTGGCGCACGGCGACGTGGGACCGGCAGTGACGTCGATCTTGTCGAGCGCCTCCTGATAGCCCTGCGCATATCCGATCGACCAGAAGAGCTTCTCGGGGCTGCTCAGCTTCAGCCACTCTTCGCCGTTGGCCGGCGGGTTGATCTCGGGAGTGGCCGGACGATCGGCGGCGAATCCGGCGACCGAAAACATCAGGAGTACGAGCCCGACGACAAATTTTTTCATTGACGCACCTTTTGACGCACGTTTTAGCGACGGCGGCTGTTGAACCGGCCGCGATTCTAACCAATACAGACGAGAGAACGGAAGAGTCGTGAAGAGGAGGGCTACGACGCGCCTTCGATCCGGCTGCGATAACGCGCGACGTCGGGGGTGATCTCGATGAACGGAAGCGCGGCCGCGAGCTCTTTTTTCGCGCGGGCGTAGTCGCCGGTCTCGTAGTACGCGACGGCGATGTAGTAGCGATACGGTTCTTCGCCGCGTTTCAACGTGCCGATGCGCGAGAAGGCGGTGAGCGCCTGCGCGAAATCGCGCGAGCGATAGAGACCTTCCGCAACGCGGATCAGCGTCTCGCGCTCGAGCGTCGGGCTGGCGAGCAGCTCACGATACGCGCGACGGGCATCGTTGAGATTCGCGCCGTTGATCGCCTTCTCCGCCGTTGCGAGACGCGCCGCGACTTCATTCGCGGTGAGTGCGCGCGGTGCTGCGGGAGTCGGAACTGGCGTGGTGGCTGCGGGTTTCGGAGTTTCGGCCGGGCTGCCGCGTCCTGTGGTGGTTTGCGGCGGGTTCTGCGGCGTCGGTGCCGGTTTCGCCGGAGTCGTCGTTGCCGTCTGCGGCGGTTTCACCGGAGGAGTCGTCGTTTGCGGCGGTCTCACCGGCGTTGGCGTGGAGGTCGGCGGAGGAATGACAGGCTTCGGCTTCTCGGGCCGGGGCGTCGGCGTGATCGTCTGCGGCGCGGTTTTCTCCGGCGTCGTGTTCTGCTGTGCCGGTGTGGTGACCGGCGGCTTGGCCGGCTGCTGCTGCGGTCGCGGCTGCGTGACAGGCGTCGTCGTTGCGGGAGGAGGCGTCGTGGTTTGCGGCGTGGTCGTTTGCGGTGTAGTGGAGGTGCGACGCGGAGGAGTCGTCGTCTGTCCCGTCACGGTGCGCTGCGGAAGCGGCGCGGTGGTGGTGGGTGCGGTGATCGGACCGGTGCTGCGCAGCGCCGTGAGATCGGTCGGCGCGAGGAGGCGTGCGGAGAGCGTGTCGAATGCGGTTCGCACCGTGCCCGGAAGCGGCAGCGCCGCGTACCTGCGCTCCACGCGCTCGGCGACGACGACACGTCGCGCGGACTCACGTGCGCGATCGGGCTCCTGCAGTTTCTCGTACGTCAGCGAGAGATAGACCTGTGCGGTCTCGTACTGGTCGACCGAATCGACGAGGCCGAAGGCAGCGATGCGCAGCTGCTTCGACGCTTCCGAGAAGCGACCTGCGTCGTACGAGCTCACGCCGCGACGCAGCAATCCGCCGTAAAACTCATGCGGCGTAGCTGCTCTCAGCGGCGCCACTGCGCCGATCAAAACCACCGCCAACGTCGTAATACGAATGAGGTTATGCATTCCGCTGTCGAACGGGTGTCAGAACATGACCCTCTTTCCGTTCATTCGCCTCGCTTCTAAAAAGACTCTCTCCTGCGGCAGCTCCGCGATTCTGCCACAGGTGCTCTCTCGGGCGAGCATCGGAAATGGGTTACCATGCGCCCCAATCCGTGGGAAAGAACGTTGTGGTCGTCGGAGGCGGGCTCGCCGGCCTGGCCGCATCGATCTATCTGGCGCGTGGCGGCCGGACCGTGACGCTCTTCGAAAAGCGTCGTCTGGTCGGCGGCCGCGCCATCACCAACCTCCGCCAGGGCTACCGTTTCAATCTCGGCGCACACGCCTTCAATCGCGGCGGCGCCGGTGCGGCGGTCTATCGCGAGCTCGGCATTCCGATCCGCGGTCAGCTGGCAAAGCCGAAAGGCCTCGCCCTCCTCGGCGGCGATGAGTACCGCCTCCCCACGAACTGGCTCTCGCTCCTGACGACCTCGCTGCTCTCGCTGCGTGGCAAGCGCGAGATCGCCATGGCGCTGATTCACATCCGCCGCTTCGGCGGGACTCGTGCGGGCTCGATGACGCTGCGTGAGTGGGTCGACGCTCACATCACCGATGCGCGCGCGCGGCAGGTTTTCGAAGCGCTGGTGCGACTCGCGACCTACGCCGATCACGCATCGATCGAATCGGCCGCGCTTGCACTCGCGCAGATGAAGATCGGCATGCGCGGCGTGCTCTATCTCGATGAGGGCTGGCAGAAAGTCGTCGACTCACTGCACAGCGCCGCGATCTCGTCCGGCGTGCACTTCGTGAGCAGCTCGCGCATCGTCGGTGTGGTACACGACGCACAGGTACGCGCCGTGGAGCTGGGCGGTCTCGAGCTCGACGCCGATCGCATGGACACGCAGGCGATCGCGCTTCCGGACCTTGGTCCCGAAGATGTCGAAGGCGCCCTCATTCCTGCCGAGACCGTGCTGCTCGCCGTCGATCCGAACACCGCCGCCGATCTCGCTGGCGATGCCGGCAGCGAATGGCGCGCTGCGCGACCCGTGACCGCGGCCTGTCTCGACGTCGCCCTCCGCGGCCTGCCCGATCCCGACAACAAGTTCGCCCTCGGCATCGACACGCCGATGTACTACTCGATGCACTCCGCGTTCTCGCAGCTCGCGCCGAAAGGCGGGTCGCTCATTCATCTCGTGAAGTACCGCAAGGAACAATACGGGACGAACGAAGAGCTCGAAGGCTCGCGTCCGCGTCGTACGTCCGCTGCCGTCGAAGATGAGCAGGAGCTCGAAGCGCTGCTCGATCGCATGCAGCCCGGCTGGCGCGAAGTGCTCGTGCACCGCCGCTTCCTCCCTGCGATGACCGTCTCGAACTCGCTCGTCACACCGACCGCGCCGCGGCCATCACCGGTGACGAGCGTGCGCGGCCTCTACATCGCGGGGGATTGGGTGGGGGATGAGGGGATGCTCAGCGACGCGGCGCTTTCGAGCGCGCGCGCGGCGGCGAAAGCGATCTTGGCTGCGGATTAGACGTTTGCGCCGCAAACGTTCCGACAGGGCAGCCGTACGTACACCGGCGGAGCAACCAGCGCGGCCGGCCGTGCCGGCTAAGCTTCCGCTGCGCGAAACGCGAGGAACCACGGTTCGCGCCGACCGAACCGCGTTGCCAGTGCCACGCCGATCCCGAACACCGTCGCCAGTCCCCACGCGATCGTTCCGATCACGGGGATGAAGCGGATGCCGCCGAGGAGGATGAATCCGATCACGACCATCGCGAGATCACCGCGCAGCCACGTGCGCGAGGCGAGCTGCTGCCGCGAGCGCGCACCGGCCACGATCGTGCCGATTGCGTGGAAGAGCGCGATCATTCCGTACACCTTCGTCAGCAGCGCGAATACGGCGAGCGCGGCGAGCAGCGGAATGCCGATCACGTACGGCACGAGATAGCTGAACGCGATCGCGGTGAGCACGAAGCTCGTCAGCGCGACCAATCCGAGGACGAAGCAATGCAGGGCGCTCGTGCGCACTTCCAGAGACGACAGACGCACTTCGCGTCCGCTCATCAGCGTCACGATCACCGCGACAATGAGCCAGAGCAGGAGCAGCGATGCGACCACCGCGTTTTTCGTGATCGACGCGGCCGCGCCTTCGAGCGAGAGCAGCGGATAGATGTGCCCGCGCACGCGGCCGTCGGCGCTGTTGATGCGGCTCGCGGCGTGGATGAGGTTTCCGTTGACGCGACCGTTGCCGAGGAACGTCACGCTGCCGCCGGCGACGAGAAGATCGCCTGCGATCGTGTTCGCGATCGTCACGTTCGCGTTGTAGACCTGCAGGCTTCCGGCGATCGGTTGATCGATCGTCGAATCGACGTTGAACACATACGTGTCGCTTCCGAGGCGCTCTTCGCCCGTTGCGCCCGTCGGCAACATCACGACGATCAGCGCGAGCAGCGCCGTGACGGCCATCATCGGCAGGACGAGGCGTTTATACATCGATCCCCCGCGGCGCCCGTCGCAGCAGCACAAAGAGCAGCGTGTTGATGAAGACGAAGAGCACGGCGATCGTCACGTGCACGAGCGTCGGCGCGTTGTGCAGGCCTGTGCCGAAGAGCTGGAGGAACTTCGACGCCGCTTCGAAGGACGTGAATCCCGAGGTGACGGCGTGAGCGATGCCGCGCAGCGGCGGAGTGCCTGCCGCGAGGAACAACGCCATCGCGAGCACGAAGACCGCCACGGTCCCGATCGCGACCAGCGGCCACGTGCGATGCGAAGCGCCTTCCCAAGTCGCCATCGGCAACGCGTCCACGCTCAGCGAAGTGCTCAGAGGACGAGGCTCGATCGCGAGATGCGAGTCTTCCTCGAGCGCGCTGCAGAGCGTGCACGAGTCGAGGTGCGACGCGTGCTTCACCGGATCTTCGAAATAGTCCTCACATGTCATAGAGGTTCCACGAATGAGCCGAGCGCTTCCTTGAGCAAATTTCGCGCTCGAAACAGTTTGTTCTTGACCGTGCCGAGGGGAAGCTGCTTCATCGTAGCGATCTCCTCGTAGGAAAGCTCCGCAAAATGGCGGAGCTGGATGAGCTCCCGATAGTCGGCGGGGAGCTTGCCCACCGCCTCGTCGATCGCGGCGCTGAGTTGTTTGTTCTTGAGCGCGCGGTAGGGCGAGATGCCGTCGTCCGCGAACTCCCGTTCTTTTCCCGAAGGCTCGTCCTCGGTGGGACGCGCGAGCGGGACCTCGCTGATCGATTTCTTGCGCAGCGCGTCGATGGCGCTGTTCTGCGCGATCCGGAAGAGCCAGGTCGAAAACTGGTACTTCGAATCGTATCGATCGAGTGCGAGGTAGACCTTCACGAAAATTTCCTGCGCCAGGTCGTGCGCTTCTTCGTAGCGATGGGTGATCCGGTAGACGTAGTTGATGATGCGCTTCTCATATCGCCCCACCAACACGGTGAACTGGTCTCTCTCGCCGCCGAGGATCCGTTCCACGAGGGATCGGTCGTCGAGCTGGTCACGTTCTGCCATTCGTTTTACGGGCGACGCCGGTGAAGGTTGCCCGGGCGGATGATACCCTGCCGCCCGGATGATCGAAATCCGCGATCTGACCAAGAGATACGGGGATTTCACGGCGGTCGATCGACTCAGTCTCGAAGCCGCCGCGGGTGGGATCTTCGGCTTTCTCGGCCCGAACGGCGCCGGAAAGACCACCACGATCCGCATCATCGCCGGCCTTTCCCTCCCCACCAGTGGCAGCGTTCACGTCAACGGAGTCGACGTCGTGGCCGAGCCGGTACGCGCGAAAGCGGTCATGGGCTACGTTCCCGACCGGCCGTATCTCTACGAGAAACTGACCGGCCGCGAGCTCCTGCACTTCGTCGCCGACCTCTATCGCAAGAACTGGAGCGACTGCGAGCCGCGCGCGGTGGAAATGCTGCGCTGGTTCGGCCTCGGCGACTGGATCGACGCGCGCATCGAGAACCTCTCGCACGGGATGAAGCAGAAACTCGTGATCGTGTCGTCGCTCGTACACGACCCGGCCGTGCTCGTGATCGACGAACCGATGGTCGGTCTCGACGCCCTCGCGCAACGGCAGGTGCGGCAGCTTTTCCGTCGTCTTGCGGATGAAGGACGGACGGTGTTTCTAACGACGCACACGTTGTCGATTGCGGAGGCGGTGTGCGATCGCATTGCCATCATCAACCGCGGCCGCATTGTCGCAACCGGCACCACGGCGGAGCTGAAGAAAGAGTCCGCGCTGGAGGATGTGTTTCTGGAGTTGACGTTCGAGGAGAATGTTGCTGGTTGCTAGTTGCTGGTTCGAGGTGAGCTGTCGCCAGAGCGGTGAGTCTCGCCTGAAGGCA
>DASYLL010000315.1:0-12651 GCA_036009605.1 Thermoanaerobaculia bacterium
CAACGAATGCGTCGTAACGATGCAGCACGCCGACTTCGCGCAATGCGAACTCGTCGAGCACGAACACGTGCGAGGTCAGCTCGCGCGCTTTCGCGAACAGCGCCTGCGAGTCGAAGTACTGCGACGATTCCTGAAAGATCACCATGTCGAAGCGGTCGGTCGATGGAAACTGCTCGAACGCGATGCACTGCGCGTTGACGCTGTCGCCGTAACGATCGCGCACGACCGCGATCTGCTTGTCGTCCGGCGTGATGCCGATGACGTCGTAGCCCATGCGCGTGAGCCGATCGAGCGTGGTGCCGAGTCCGATGCCGACCTCCAGGAGGCGGGCGGGCGGGGCGGGGAGGCGCGCGAGCAGCAACTCCGTCGAACGCTCCTGCGCGGCAGGAAGTGTGTCGTGCTCGCCGTCGAAGAGGCCGTAGTGGAGATAGGGGACGTCGCCTTCCTCGTGCGTGAGGATGTGCATGAAAACGTTCAACGGATAGTAGAAGTCGCGATAGGGGAGGGGCGTAGACACGGCGCGCATTCTGGCATGAACCACACGCGTCGCTGCTCGATCGGCAGCGTGCGCAGACTCTCCACCTGTTCGTGCGTGAACTGCGTCGCGTGGATCTCCGCGACGCGCACGGCGTATTGCCAGTCGTCATTCGCGACGAAGACCCATGCGTGTACCGGCTCGGCGTTCGAAAGCTCGAAGCCGTTGCCGACGAAACGCGCGGCGGTCTCGATCAGGAAGACATCGTTGGCGCCAGTTTCGAGGACGAGACGTCCGATCTCGCGATGCGCGGGATGACCGGTCGTGCCGTGGCGCGGATCGAGCGTGAGAATCATGTCCGGCTTCTCCGTGGCGATGACATCGGCGATGCGGTGGACGAGCGTCGCGCGATTGCCCGCTTCGTCCTCCCATGCAGCACCGACGTTTTCCATCACATCGGAGAAGGTCCATTGCATGAGCCGCGCATTGAGCAACGCCGCCGAGCGCGCCATTTCACCGGCGCGGATCTCGCCGAGGCCTGCGGCGTTGCCGGTGGTCATGACGAGGAACGAGCAACGCGCGCCGCCACGGATGCAGCGGCTCGCGAGCAGCGGCGCGATCAGGATTTCATCGTCTGGATGGGCCGTGATGACCAGGATGCTTCGCGCGGCATCGACGCGGCTGGCGACGGCGCGCGTTCGCGCGCTCGCGGAAAGTGCGGCAAGGACAACCAGGGAGCAGGCGAGGAAACGCACGACCGCTGATACGGCCCCGCTTAATTGTGCGTCGGGTCGCTCGTTCTGCGGAACGGGGCCAGAAACCGCAGACTCTCCATCCGGCTCGTCAGCTCGTTTCCGATCTGTTCCGCGCGCGCGATCACGTCGCGCAGCTCGAGCAGTCGCTGTTTCTCTTCCATGTCGAGGTTGAGCGACATGATCAGCGCGTTCGTCAGCGCGTCGAGACTCACGGTCTCGATCTCGGGTACCGAGGTTTGATCGGGGAGATATTGCAGGTACTGGCGGGAGATGTCGGCGAGCCATTCGCGTTGCGCGTACATCTCCTCGATGTGGGCGCCCGCGTCGTGCTCGACGATGACCCGCGCGGTGCGATACGGAACGCGCGACACTTCATCGAGGATGCGGAACCGCACGTCACCGCGTACGACGATGTTGTAGCGCCCGTCTTCGAGCGGCACGGCTTGTTCGATCGTGCCGACGGTTCCGCAGCCGTACACGGGCGGCGCGCCGAAGTAATCGGCCTCCCATCCCGGACGCAGCAGAACAATCCCGAACCGTTCCTCGGATTCGAGCGCGTCCTGCACCATCTGGCGATACCGCGGCTCGAAGACATGCAGAGGCAACCGCGTGTGCGGAAAGAAAACGATGTTCGGCAGCGGAAACAGCGGAAGCAGAAATTCGCCTTCAGGCAGCGGAGGCATGAACCCGAATTCTAGAACCAGTCGGACGCGAGGCGTTCCACTTCGTCCACATTTGCACGAGTGCGACGCAGAAACGTCTCTCCGAAGCGCCGCGAGCGGACGGTTGCCAGTGCAGCATCGAGGAGTCGCGGGCGGGAGAGCAGGAGCGCCACGCCGCGGCTCCAGGCGATGCGCGGCGCGAAGAACGCGCGGTGCGCGCGGCGGTACTCGTCTTCGATCTGCAGACGCCGCGATGGTTGTTCGACGAGACGCTGGAGCATCGGCGCGGCGAGCAGCGCCGACTGAATGGCCATGGCCATGCCGTTGCCGGTCAGCGGATCGATGACGCCGCTGGCGTCGCCGATCATGAACACGCCGCCTTCGACCGCGGATCGGGCGCGGAAGATCACCGGTTCCGAGGAGAGGTAGCCGTCCTGCGCGGGCTCGTGCACGGCGTACAGCGCATCGAGTTGCGGCTCCTCGACGCGGATGACGTCGATGAATGCGTCCCAGCGTCCCTTGTGTCCGGAGAGACGCGATGCGTGGACGAGTCCGCAGATGTTGGTGATGCCGCCTTCGACGGCGTTCACGCCGAGGTAGCCGCGATGGAACGCGTAGAGATCGATCGAGGTCTGGGATGACGCGGCGAGATAGTGGCGCTTGAATCCGAAATTGCGGTGCGAGCGGTCGCGGACGAATCCGCGTTGCAGCTGTTGATCGAAACGTCCCCACCGGCCCCATGCGCCGACGGTCACGGTGGCGCGAATGTCTGAGAGGGACGTGACGGTCTCGCCATCGTGTCGCTGCGCTCCGTTTTGTTCTGCGGTGCGGAGCAGGAGATCGTCGAAGAACAATCGCGAGACGCCGCGCGCGGAGTGCGGGAGCGCGAATTCGTACGTGCGTTTCGAGCCGACGACGCGGCATCGATCGATGTGCGGCGCGCCGGCGGCGTCGATCGCGTCGAGCACGCCGAGCGGTTTGAGAATCGGGAGCGCGTCGTACGACAGGAACTCGCCGCACAGTTTGTCGCGCGGGAAGACATCGCGATCGAAGAGCGCGACGCGCACGCCGCGACGTGCGAGCAACGCGGCGAGCGTCGATCCCGCGGGACCGGCTCCGATGATCGCGACGTCGACGGGCTCCATCACTTCGAGAGAAGAATTGCGAAACGGAAGGGCCACATGCGAATCACGTCCCAGCCCGATGCGCCCACGCGGGGAGCGAGATCGCGTACTTCTCGGAGCGTGTAGCCCTGGCGCACCGAAGCTGGCGCGTCGTAGCGCGTGATTCGCCCGACGAGTCGCAGTGTGCCGAGGAGCAGGACCAGCAGCAACGGGACGTAGTGACGCACCGTGTCCGTCACGGCCACGCCTTTGCGCGCGACGCGCAACGACTCCGCGAGAATGCCCGCGTTTTCATCGGGCGAGAAGTGATGGAAGAAGTGCGAGGACGTGACGAGATCGACCGCGCCGTCGCGGAACGGTAGCCGCTGTGCATCGCCGACCACACGCAGCACGCGAGAGCCGTTGCGCAGGTAGAGAAGGTGATCGATCTTGAAGTCGAGCCCGATCCGCGTCTTCACATCGCGAACGGTTTCGAGCAGATCGGATGTGCCGGTGCCGACGTCGAGGATCGCGTTCGGCTGGAAGCGCCGCACGAGTTTGCGATAGATGCGATGGCCGCCGAGGTAACGGTTGATGCGGCGGAGGTCGACGAGGGAGCGCTCCATGTCTTCGCGCGGAGCGTCGTGCTCGTCGAGGAGCTCGTCGGATTCGATGCGTTCGGGAGTGAACATTTGGTTGTCGGTTTTCGGTTTGGAGTGCGGCAGCCGCAGCTGCCGCTTTTGAATGTTTGCTATCCGCGCTGTGGCATACGAAAGCGGCAGCTGCGGCTGCCGCACTCCAAACTAAACCCGTTTCAGCACCAGCGCCGAGTTCTTCGATCCAAACGCGATCGTATTGCACACCGCCACATCGATGTGCGCTGCGCGGGCGATGTTCGCGACGTAATCGAGATCGCATTCGGGATCGGGCTGATCGAGATTGATCGTCGGCGCGAGGACGTCATCGCGAAACGCCATCAGCGTCGCGGCGACGCCGGCGGAGCCGCACGCTCCTTGCGGATGTCCGATCATCGACTTCGTCGCCGAACCGGCGAGCTTGCGCGCGTGATCGCCGAACGCAAGCTTCACCGCGCGCGTCTCGATCCGATCGTTCAGATCGGTCGATGTGCCGTGATAGTTGATGTAGTCGACGTCCGTCGGATCGACGCCGGCGTCTTTCATCGCCGTGGTCATCGCGCGTGCGGGCTCTTCGCCTGACTCATCCATGCGCACGCGGTGATACGCATCGCACGTTGATCCATAGCCCGCCACTTCGGCGTAGATGTGGGCGCCACGTGCCCGCGCCGTTTCCTCGCGCTCCAACACGAACATCCACGCGCCTTCCGCGAGAACGAAGCCGTCGCGATTCGCGGTGAAGGGACGCGAGCCGCCGGTCGGCTGCTCGTTCCACGTATTCGATACGATGCGCATGATGCAGAAGCCGGTCATCACGCCTTCGGTGATCGTCGCGTCGGCGCCGCCGGTGACGACGTAGTCGCAGACGCCGAGCTTGAGATTGCGATACGCGTAGCCGATGGCATCGGTCGACGACGTGCAGCCGGTGGAGATCAGGTGCGAGAAACCGTGGAGGTCGTACGCCATCGAGATCTCGGACGCGATCGTGCCGATCGTGCCGGAAGGGACCGAATAGACCGACGCCTGTTTGACCGCGCCTTTGTACCAGAGCTCGTACATCCGCTCGCTGAACTCGACGGCGCCGCCGCCCGAGCCGAGCATCACGCCGATGGAGCGTCGCGTTTCGATGTCCGATGCCAGTGGATCGAGCTTCGCGTCGCGCAAGGCTTCGTCGGTCGCCGCGATCGCGAGCGGCACGGTGCGCGAGACGTGGCGGATGTTCTTCGCGTCGACCCATTGCGTGGGATCGAAATCGACCTCGCCGGCGATACGGCAGGGGAGCGATCCCGGATCGAAGTGCGTGATGGTGCGGACGCCGCTGCGGCCGGCCTTCAACGCCGAAAAGTAGTTCTCGCGACCGACTCCATTGGGACTGAGAGCACCGACGCCGGTGATGACGATTCGCCCGCTGTTGTTCACTGCGGGGGATTATCGCGTGAGCGGCAGGAATCGCGACGGTGTTCTCATGGAGACTCTGCGGCTTCGCCTACGGCGCGAAAACCCCACACCCGCCCACCTCTGTCCGTGCTACCTTTCTTCCGTCCGAAATGGTCCTCCTCTCCGTGCGTTTGCTGGGCGAGTTGTCGGCAGTCGACTATCGCGGTGACGCGTTGTCGGTGGGGAACCGCCGCACGCAGGCGCTCATCGTCTATCTGGCGGTGAACATCGCGTGGAAGACGTCGATCGGGGAACTGGGGTCGCTGCTCTTCGGTGATCCGGGCGCGGAACCGGAAGTGCGCGAGGTCGTGCGCGATCTGCACTACGCGCTGCGATTCCTGCCGCACGACATCCTCATCGATGACGGCACGACCGTGCGGTTCAATGCCGACACGGTCGAAGTCGACGTGCATACGTTCGAAGATCTGATCGGCGCGCCGTCGATGAACTCGATCCGCAAAGCGGTCGACATCTATCGCGGCAACCTGCTCGAGAATTTTGTGAGCGGGATTCGTCCGTTCGATGAGTGGCTCGCAGAGCGGCGTCTCGTGTTCTGGCGCGCGGCGCTGGCGATCTTCGGCAATCTGCTGACGACGCAGATTCGCGCGGGGTGGTGGGAAGAAGCCGTCGAGACCGCGGGACGATTGCTGTCGCTCGATCCATCGCAGGAAGTCGTCCATCGCACGCTCATGCGCCTGCAGCTCGAGCAGGGACGCGCCGACTCCGCGCTGCGGCGCTATCAGGAATGCGCCGACATTCTGCGCCGCGACTACAACCGTGCTCCTGCGCCGGAGACCGAACGCCTGCACGGCGAGATCCAGCGCGCGCTCGAGAAAACACCCGCGCCGCGCGAAGTCACGCACACGCGCCCCGATGGACCGGTGCTCGTGCTCGTCGTCGAGGATGAGCTCGTGTCGAGCGCGCTGATGGAGTCGTATCTCAGCGAAGCGGGGTACGCGGTCGTGATGGTCGCCGATGGCGGCGATGCGCTGATGGAGCTCGGACGACGCCACTTCGATCTGCTGATCCTCGACATCAACATCCCGACGCTCAGCGGTCTCAAAGTGTTCGAGATCATGTTGCAGAAACGGATCGACATCCCGGCGCTGTTCATCACCGGAGGGACCGGCACGGACGTCGAGATGCAGAGCCTGGAGATGGGCGCGGCGGGCTTCCTGCGGAAGCCGATCCGCAAAGAAGTGCTGCTGCCGAAGATTCGTGGCATTCTGAGTCGGAAGCTGTCCCAGGCGGGACAGCAGAATTGAAAATTGAAAATGGAAAATTGAAAAATCGGAACGTGCCGATCGTGGTCCGATTTTTCAATTTTCAATTTTCAATTTTCAATTCCCCTTCAGCATGACCGCAACTGACCCAGCCCCCCAGCAGCGCCGCGAGCGCACATGGCGACTCGCCGCGATCGAATTGCCGCTGGTGCGCCTCATCGGCACGGTCTTCCTCTCCGTCGCGGTCTTCGTCCACAACCGCTATCTCATCCAAACCGCGACGCCGAACGACTGGCTGATCACGACCATCGTCGTCAGTCTGTACGCGCTCGTGTCGTGGGCGGCGATCGTCTCCTTCCTCCGCGCGAAAACGCCGCGCGATCTCACGCTGCCGGCGCTCATCGGCGACCTGCCGATCTGGACGTTCGCGATCTATCACTCCGGTGCCGAGCAGAGCTGGCTGTTCTTCATTCTCTTACTGCGCGTTGCCGATCAGGTGCAGACGACATTCCGTCGCGCGCTGGCATTCGCACTCTTCGCCTCCGGCTGTTACGCGTCGATGTTGCTCGTGGTCGCGTTCTCCGACCATCGTCCGATCGCGATGCCCGCCGCGCTGGCGAAGCTCGTGTTCATTCTCTTCGCCGGCGTCTACATCTCGCTCACCGCGCGCACCGCCGAACGGCGCCGCGAGCGTCTCACCGAATCCGTCCGCGTGCAGCGCGAGCTCATTCGCAAGCTCGAAGACGCACACGCGCGTGCCGAGGAAGCGAGCGCCGCGAAGAGCGAGTTCGTCGCGAACATGTCGCATGAGATGCGCACGCCGCTGCAGGGCGTCATCGGCATGCTGCAACTCGCAATCGACGATCAACCCGCGGAAGCAACCGTGCGCCGTCTCGAAACCGCAAGGCGTTCCGCCGAAACGCTGATGGCGATGATCGACGACGTGCTTGATTTCTCACGCATCGAAGCACGTAAGCTCGATCTCGAACCGGTCTACTTTTCGCTGCGCCAGATGATGTCCGACACGATGAAGTCGGTCGGCGCGCTGGCCGCGGCGAAAGGTCTCACGCTCTCGTACTACGTCCGCCCCGACTGTCCCGAAAGCGTGTGGGGCGATCCGGTGCGACTGCGACAGATCCTCGTGAATCTCGTCGGCAACGCCATCAAGTTCACGCACGAAGGCGAAATCGCCGTCCACGTCCTTCGCCTCGGCGCAAAGATCCGTTTCGACGTCCGCGATACCGGCGTCGGCATCGCGCCCGCGGTGCGCCGCCGCATCTTCGAGCCGTTCACGCAAGCCGATTCCTCGCTCTCGCGTCGCCACGGCGGCGCAGGCCTCGGCCTCTCGATCGTCGTGCGCCTGCTCGAAGCGATGGGCGGAACGGTCGAAGTGTCGAGCCTTCCCGGATCGGGGAGCGTGTTCTCGTTCATCATCCCGCTGCCCGCGGATGCCGTCGGCGCCGCACCCGATCGCCCGGCATGGGAGACCGCACTCGCAGGCCGATCGATTCTGATCGTCGAGCCCGAGGCGATGGCCCGCGGTGCACTTGCCGAGATCCTTCGCGCGCGCGGCGTCTTCGCCAGCGCATTCGCGCGATCGAGCGACGCACCGGGCGGACGCTTCGCGTGCGCCGTGACCTCGGATGCGTCGCTGCCGGTGCATCCGCAGATTCTCATCACGTCGCCCACCGATTCCGCGGCCGCGAACGTGAGTCATCTGCTGCAGGTCGCACGTCCCGTCAGCGAGCGCGAGCTCCTCGACGCCGTCGGCATCGCCCTCGGACTGCAATCAACCGCGTCGTCGTACACGCTCGAACCGCCGGCGCGCGGCGGACGTCCGCTGCGTCTGCTGCTCGTCGACGACAACGACGTCAATCGCGAGGTCCTCGACGAAATGCTGCGTCGCCTCGGACATGAGATCACGCTCGCCATCGACGGCGAGCAGGCGCAGGCGCGACTCGAGTCGATGACGTTCGACGCCGTGTTCATGGATGTGCAGCTCCCCGGCACCGACGGTCTCGAAGTGACGAGGCGCTTTCGCGCAACGGGGAAAACGACGCCGATCATCGGCCTAACCGCGCACACGTCGCGCACGGATCGCGACCGCTGCCTCGCTGCCGGGATGAACGTCGTGCTGACGAAACCGGTGCTCGGACATCAGCTCGAACAGACGCTCGAATCGCTGCTGAATCGCGACGCGATGGCGGAGATCACCGGCGGCAATCCCGCGCTGCTCGCACGCGTGCGCGATGCATTCGCGCGGCAGACACCGGAGCTGCTCGCCGGCATGCGCGACGCACTCGCGCGCGCCGACGTCGATGCGCTCACGAGTCACGTGCACAAGCTCAAAGGATCGCTGAGCTACTTCGGCGGCCGCGCGTCCGAGATCGCACGCGAAATCGAACTTGCGGCGAGAGCCGGCGAGCTGACGAAAGCGGCGGGACTGTTGCCCGATCTCGAGATCGAAGTCGCTGCGGTCTCGGCGCGCCTCGAGGCTACCGCGATCGCGGATGAGGGGTCTCTCTGATGGGATGAAGTAGAAAAACCCCCTCATCCGCCTTCGGCACATTCTCCCCTCTCACGTGTATCCGGCGACGTTCTCCGAGCCGGCTTCATTCGGCGCGCGTTGCTACACTGCGGGCCATGTCTTCTTCACCTCCGCGCTCGTTGCAATGGTGGCTGGGAGGTCTCGTTGCGGCCGTTGCGCTGCCGGTCCTGGCGCTGCTGATCCTCGTCTGTGTCGCCCAGGTGCAGCGCGAGCAGTTGGAAGCGCGACAGGCAGCACTGCGGATGGCGCGCGCCACCGCCGCCCGGATGCGCGACATGCACACCGCGTCTTTGGGACTTCTGGCGCGAATGGCCGCGCGACCGGCAATCGTCAACGACATGACGGTCTGTCGCTCCGTCTTCTCCGTCGTCGATCTGCTTCCGCGCTATGCCGACGTATTTCTCTTCGACGCAGCGGGAAATCCCGTTTGTTCGGGAAATACCCTTCCCGAAAACCGGCGCGTTTCGATACTCGCGCGCTCATGGATTGAAAACGAACTGCGTGCGGGGCGCTTGCCGCAGAAGATCGCGGTCATGCACACGTTCGAGAGTCATTCGATGATGATGCTCGCGACGCCGGTACCGAACGCCGGGACGATCGTTCTGCTCGAATTCGCAGAGGCGATCGGCCGCGACGCACTCATTCCCGATGCGGTCATTACGATTCTCGACCGCAATGGGACAATTGTTGCCCGCTCCGGCGCCTCCGAAGAATGGACCGGTATTGCGGATCTCGCTGCGACAGCGAGCGAGGGGCTCGGGGAGACCACAGGCGCCGATGGTGTCGCGCGCCAGTACGGCTTTACCCATCTCCCGGAGCTCGGCTGGTCCGTCTATGCGGGAGTTCCGACCGCAGCGATCAATCAGCCGATTCGCGAAATGCTGGTCAATGGCGCTGTCGGCGGCATTGGAATCGTGTTCATCGTGGTCGTCATGACGATGATGCTCGCGCGCAAAATCGGCCGCCCGATTCACGCACTGGTCGCCGCCGCGCGAACGTCCGATGACGGCGCGTACAGCACAGTACCGACCGTCGAAGGACCGCTGGAGATTGCGACGCTGACCCGCGCCTTCAATGAAATGGTCGCCAGCCGCGGAAAGAGCGAGCAAGCTCTCAAAGCACTGTCGGATCGTCTATTGGTCGTCCAGGAAGAAGAACGCACCCGCATCGCCCGCGAAATTCACGACGACCTCGGCCAGACTCTGACCGCATTGAAGATGGACGTCATCGGCATGATGGACATGAAAGACGACGCCCCCGGCGCTACAGCGATCCGTCAGCGTGTTCTCGCCACGCTCAATTCCACTGTGCGCTCGGTGCAACGCATCTCCTCCGAGCTGCGTCCGAGCATGCTCGACGACCTCGGACTCGCCGCCGCCATCGAATCCGAAGCCCACGTCTTCGAAGAACGTACCGGAATCGAATGCGAAGTATCCCTGCCCGACGAAATGCTGCAAATCGACGGCGTGGTCGCAACGACCGTCTATCGCATCATCCAGGAAGCCCTGACCAACGTCGCGCGGCACTCCAATGCGGCCCGCGTCGAATTGCGCGTCCGCGTGCGATCGGCTGAGGTGTTGCTCGAGGTGCGCGATGACGGGCGCGGAATCACATCACAGGAAGTGGGGAGTGGGCGGTCCCTCGGATTGATCGGCATTCGCGAACGCGCCGCCATTGTGGGCGGGAGCACGCGATTCGAAGGGATTGAAGGGAGTGGGACAATCGTGTCGGTACGCATCCCTGTGTCCACTGTCATCCCGAACGTCGAGTGAGGGACCTGGGCGGGCGGGCGAGATGCACGTTCGTCGTGCGCCACTCTTTGGATCTCTCGCGTCACTCTGGCCATGTTTCGCACAGCACAGCCATCGCCACTGCGTTCTTGAGGGCCGGCGACGCTCGTCAGCGATGATGTCGACGTACGAGAGGCGTAAAGTCATTTACTGCGGGTAGACGAGCTCGAAGCCCTGCTTCTTCGAACCGAAAGACCGTTGGCGCTTGATTCTGGCCGACACGATCGAAGCGTCCCAGCCGCTTGATGTCGATGTCAGCAGTGCCCCGCACGCTCGCGCTCATACCGCACCGTCGCCGCCGACGGCTCCAGTTGTCGTGGTCGTCTGAGGCCTGCCGCCCGGCAGATGCGTGCCATCGTCGACGCCCTCAGCTCGACGATCGACGCGATCTGCCGAATCGTCCGCCGTTCCCGCCGCAATGCCCGGCCGCTGGCCTGTGCCCCGCTGGTGCGCCGTTTCGTGCGTGGTCTCGAACGTCGGTCAGTCAGCGACTCAAAGCTACAGCGATGGCGCCTAACAACTTTGTCATTCCCCACAAAATCGCGGAGGTGGTGTCTTTAGGGCAGGGACTTGGGAGACCTCATGGATCGCGGAACAATCAAGGGGCGAAAGTATACGTGGCGGGTGCTTTGGGACGAGCACACCGGAGCTGATTCTGCTTGCGATCAGATTCTATTGGCGAGTAGTGCCTTCGCTGCTACGGCGTGCGTGTCTATTTCGCGATACTTGCTCACGGCACATTTACGATCAGACCATGCGCGCGGGTGCAGCTGCCGGCGTCCGAGCATTCGTTCGCCGTCTTCGCAGGTGTCGACCGGGATTCGTGGTGACGGTCGACGCCGAGGAGCTGCATCTTGTTTGTGTCGACGGATCCTTAGTTTCATGGGCAGACGTCAGCGACGGTCCCAAAACGAGCTTACTCCGACACTCCCTGCCGCCGCGAGCCGGAGGCGGCGCCCAGCTCAATGTGTGAGCCGTTTGGGTATGCCATGTTCGGCACGAAAAAATCTCTACCATAAATCATACTTGACGGCACAGCATTGAGGACGGCATGATGGGATTACAGTATCGATTAATTCACCGGTGGTCCATTTACGATCTGACGCTAGTCGTATGCGGAGGTGTCGCTATGCTTGGAAAACGACTCTCAATGTTCGTCCTTGTCTGGATGGCAGCCACGGTTTCGGCGGCACCGCCACCACAGGCATCGGTGGCGCAGCCGGCCGTGGCTGCAGCGGAAGCTCCTTTGTCTAACAAGGATGTCATTAAGCTGGCCAAACTGGGCCTTGGTGACGAGGTCGTAATTGCAAAGATCAAGCAGGCAGGCAACGTCGCCTTTGATCTAACGACTGACGGTCTCGTTCAGTTGAAGCAGAACAGTGTGAGTGGACCAATCATTGCTGCAATGCTTGAAAGGACCACGCCGAAGAGTGTCCCTGGCGCCACGTCCCGCGCGAGCGATGGCGCGGACACCGACGCTCTCAATCAGCGTCAGGATGTCCGGATCATATTGGGAGAGACGGAAACGCGGCTTCCTGCAAGCCGAGGCGACTTATCGGCGACAGGGATGTGGCCGGTCGTGTTTACGTTTCTCGACTACCCAGGCCTTCGTGCACGAACGCGAACGACCAACTTACGTCCCACGCTAGTCGTGCGTTCCGAACATGATCCGAAAAGTTACTACTATCTTGCCAAGCTCGATGTAAACGCCGAAGAGGAAAACAACCGTTCTCTAAAGATCGAACAGAAGGTAAGCGGCTTCTCGGCGACGACGAGGGTAGTGCCGGCCGGAAGATGGTATGTCGAATATGACGCGGTGGAGCGAGCAGCAGGTGTGTGGCACATAACACCGACTGCCGATCTTCAAGCGGGCGAATACGGTGTAGTGGTGCCGGGCGGCATATTGTACGAATTCGGAGTTGACTGATCCGAATTCTGACTGCCCTCTCGACATAGCTCGAGCGGCGTCGTGTCGGTTGCAGTCGGTCCGAAGGCGGCTCGCAGCTGAGGGACGATGCCGTAG
>DASYLL010000316.1:0-12598 GCA_036009605.1 Thermoanaerobaculia bacterium
TCACCGCGCCGATCCCGTCGACGCTCACGTTCAACAGCGCACCCGGCTGCACGTACGCCGTCAACACCATCAGCTGCACCATCAGCAGCATCCTCGTCGGCAACAACAGCACCATCACGATCAACCTCACCACGACGAACGACGCCGGCACGCACACCGTCACCGGCAGCGCCACCGCGACGGAAGGCGATCCTGACCTGGGCAACAACACCGCAACCGCGGACGTGGAAGTCACCGGCAGCACATTCGTCGTCACCAACACGTACGACTCCGGCAGCGGCTCGCTGCGTCAGGCACTCACCGACGCCGCCAGCCCTGCGTGCACAGCGCCCTGCGCCATCAACTTCAACATCGGCTCGGGACCGTTCGTCATCCAGCCGCAGAGTGACCTGCCTGCAATCGTCAGCAGCATCTCCGTCGACGGCACGACACAGCCCGGCTATTCCGGCATCCCGATCGTGCAGCTCGACATGTTCATGAACCCGTCGAACACCGCCGCGCTCGTGATCTCGGGCAACAACAGCGCGGTCAAGGGTCTCTCGCTCACCAACGCCAACACCGGCATCCTCATCACCGGCAACAGCAACGTGATGGAAGCGAGCTACGTCGGACTCACTCCGCTCGGCGTGGCCGCGGCGAACGACTACGGCATCGTCATCGACGGCGACAGCAATACCATCGGCGGCACGACCGCGACGGCGCGTAACGTCATCTCCGGCAACACCGGCGCAGGCGTCCGCGTCGCAGCCGACGCCGCCACCAACACCATCGCCGGCAACTACATCGGCACCGATCCTTCGGGCAACATCGCCCGTCCGAACGACGCCGGCGTCGAGCTGATCGGCGAAGCGATGCAGACCACGATCGGCGGACCGTCCACCGCACATCGCAACGTCATCTCCGGCAACACCAGTACCGGCGTCCGCATCGACGGCGTAGGCTCCGTCATGATCGCCGGCGCGCCTGCCAGCGAAACGGCCGATCACGTCACCGACACCGTCATCTCCAACAACTGGATCGGCCCCGACGCCTCCGGCACGAACGCCCTCGGCGCGGGCACCGCCGGCATCGCCGTCGACGCCTTCGCCACCGGCACCATCATCGGCTCCCCCGGCAACGCCAACGTCATCTCCGGCAACGACATCGGCATCCTCATCGGCACCGGGATCGTCTCCACCACGATCTCCGCGAACCTCATCGGCATCGCGCCCGACGGCACGACGCCCATGGGCAACACCCAGGACGGCATCCTTCTGCTCGACGCGACGGGAACGAAGATCGGCGGCACCGGAGCCGGCGACGGCAACGCGATCGGCAACAACGGCGGCAACGGCGTCACGATCGTCGCCGGCTCGACGAACGAGATCACCGGCAACTCCATCTTCGACTCCTCCGATCTCGGCATCGACCTCGGCGGCGACGGCATCACCGCCAACGACGCGAACGACGCCGACAGCGGCCCGAACGGTCTCCAGAACTTCCCCGTCATCGCTTCGGTCGCGCTCATCGGCGGCGGCAACGTGAAGGTCAACTACAGCATCAACGCCAGCGGCAGCGGCGCTGGCAGTCTTCTCACCGAGTTCTTCAAGGCCGACAGCAACGTCAGCGGCGAAGGCATGATCTACCTCGGCCGCAGCTGCGTCGCCGGCAACAACTTCGGCGCGAGCGCAACGTTCGCCGCTCCCGGCGTGAGCGACGGCGATTCGATCGTCGCCACGAGCACCAGCTACAGCGACATCGCCTGCACGACCGTCACGCTCGGCACGTCCGAATTCTCCGCGCCGGAATTGGCAACGACATGCGTTCCGCCGGCTGTGACGATCAGCGCACCGCCGTCCGTCTGCGCGAACAGCACGGGCAACTCCGCAACCGCGAGCGCGCCGACCGCCATCTCGTACTTCTGGAGCATCACCGGCGGCACGATCACCGCGGGTCAGGCCACGCCGACCGTCTTCTTCACCGCCGCTTCGCCCGGCAGCGTGCTGCTGCAAGTCGACGTCGTCGACAACCTCGGCTGCTCCGGCTTCACGACGTCCTCATTCCCGATCACGACGGCGCCGATCGTCACCATCGCGGGCCCGACGTCGTCGTGCACGAGCGCCGTACTCGACGCTGGTCCGTTCGCGAGCTGGTCCTGGTCGACCGGCGAGACAACGCAGACCATCACCGTCACGACCACCGGCACGTACACCGTTACCGTCACTGACGGCAGCGGCTGCACCGGCACCGACTCGCACGCCGTCACCATCAACACGCCGCCCGTCGTGACCATCACCGGCCCGACCGCGATGTGCCCGAGCGGCAGCGTGACGCTCGACGCCGGTCCGTTCGCGAGCTATCTCTGGTCGAACGGCGAGCTCACGCAAACGATCACCGTCTCCCCCGCGTCGACCGCGATCTACAGCGTCACCGTCACCGATGGCAACGGCTGCACCGGCACCGACTCGCACACCGTCACCGTGCATCCTGCCCCCGTCGCCACGATCACTCCGAGCGGTCCCACGACGTTCTGCAACGGCGGCAACGTGACGCTCATCGCGAACGCGGGCGCGTCGTACCTCTGGTCGAACGGCGCGACGACGCAATCGATCTCTGTCGCGGCCACCGGCAGCTTTACCGTCAACGTCACCGACGGCAACGGCTGCTCCGCCACCTCGGCACCGACATCCGTCACCGTCAATCCGAATCCCGTCGTCACGATCACCGGCCCGACCTCGACCTGCGTATCGACACCCGTCACGCTCGACGCAGGTGCGGGCTTCAGCTCTTACGTCTGGTCGAACGGCGCACTCACGCAAACCATCAGCGTCTCCCCTTCATCGACCGCGACGTACAGCGTCACCGTCACCGACGGCAGCGGCTGCACCGGCACCGACTCGCACGTCGTGACCGTCAGCGCAAATCCGGTCGCAACGATCACTGCACCCGCAAACGTGTGCAGTGGCGCATCCGCCTCCGCCTCAGTCGGCGTGCAGCCCGGCGCGACGTACGCATGGATCATCACGAACGGCACGTTCACCTCCGCGACCAACGGACCGGGCGTCACGTTCAACGCGAATGCGAGCGGCACCGTCACACTCGACGTCACCGTCACGAGCGGCTCGTGCACGAGCAACGGTTCGGCCTCGATACCGATCGTCGCACCGCCCGTCGTCGCCATCAGCGGACCGACCTCCGTCTGCCCGAATACCACGTACGCGCTCAGCGCCGGCGCAGGCTTCAGTTCGTATCTCTGGTCGAACGGCGGCACCGGTCCGTCGATCACCGTGACGCAAACCGCCGTGTCCCAGACATACACCGTGACCGTCACGAACGCCGCCGGTTGCGGATCAACCGCGACGCACACCGTCACGCGCACGACGTCGCCGAACTCCACGATCAGCGGCCCGACCTCCGTCAACGAAGGCGACAGCGGCCTCACCGCCAGCGTCCCGTCGCAGCCCGGCGCGACGTACGTCTGGAGCATCGTCAACGGCACGATCAACTCGGGCAACGGCACGAACGCGATCTCGTTCACCGCCGGCGGCGCAGGCCCGATGTCCGTCTCCGTCAACGTCACGCTCAGCGGCTGCACCACGAGCGGCACGCACGGCATGGCCGTCGGCGGCTCCGGACCGGAACAGGCCGACATCTCCATCCGCAAGTCCGCGCCCGACACCGTCACTCTCGGCGCCACGATCAACTACGTCCTCAATGTCACGAACTTCGGACCGTCCGACGCGAACCACGTCAGGATCACCGATCCGCTCTCCCCCAACCTCTCGCTCGTTTCGATCAGCGACGGCACGTTCCATTGCGCGCCGTTCGACAACACGATCGTCTGCAACGGTGCGCTCGCGGCCAACACCTCGAAGAGCATCACCATCACCGTCACCGCACCGAGCGACCACGCCACGATCACGAACTCCGTCACCGCCGACGCGGGCATGGACGACCCGAATCAGGCCAACAACTCCGACGTCGTCGTCACGGTCGTCACCTCCGCTCCGTCGAACTGCAGCATCACGCCGCCGTCGCTCCTCTCGCCCGCGGACAACGCCACCGTCACGTCGCCCGTCACGTTCAGCTGGAGCGCGGTAACTGGCGCGATCGAATACGAGATCTGGATCGCCACCGCCCAGACCACCTCGCTCGTCGCCGCTACGACCGCAACGTCGCTCATGCTCCCGATGGCCAGCGGCAATTCCTCCTGGTTCGTCATCGCCCGCCTCGGCGACAATTGCCGTCCGCTCACCTCCGCGCGACGCACGTTCAACGTCACCGCGCAGAACGGTTGCTCCACGCACTCGTCACCGCAGCTCACGTCGCCGTCCGCGAACACCACAGTCAACTCGCCCGTCACGTTCTCGTGGACCCCGGTCCCGCAGGCCCTCGGCTATCGCGTCTGGGTCGCCGTCGGCAACACCGCGCCGCAGGACATCGGCACGACCGACGGCGCCATCATGCTGACCGCCGACGTTCCGCACGGCACGATCACCGCGTTCGTCGACGCACTCTTCAACGCCTGTCCCGACACGCGTTCCGCGCCGCTCTCGTTCAATGTCGCGCGCCCCGATCCGTGCGCTGGCCGCACCACCGTCACACCACTCGCGCCCGCGAACAACTCCACGCATGCATCGTCGCTCGTCGACTTCACGTGGACCGCAGCAGCCGGCGCCGATGGCTATCGCCTCTGGATCTCCGTCAACGGCACACCCGCCGCGGTCGTCGGCACCACCGATGAGACGACGCTGCAGGCGACGATTGCGCATGGCACCGTCGACTGGTGGGTCGAGCTGCTGTACGACGGCTGCGGCTCGACGGAATCGCAGCACTCGCGCTTCACCATCCCGCTGCGCAGCCAGTGCGCGACCTCCGCGCCGCAACCGATCTCCCCCGCAAACGACAGCACCGTCGGCAGCGCCGACGTCACGTTCACCTTCACGAACGTTCCCGGCGCGGTGCGCCATGAAGTGTGGCTCTCCGCGAACGGCGCCACTCCCACGCTCGCGGGCAGCATTCTCGTTGGACCGTTCCGTACGTTCGTTCCGCCCGGCCGCATCACGTGGTTCGTCCGCGCCATCCGCGATGGTTGTCCCGCGGTCGACTCACCGCGCCGCAACTTCACCTGGACGCCGCCCGCGAACTGCCGCGGCAATCACGCACCGCAAGCCATCGCGCCGCTGCACGACGCCACCGTCTCCTCGCCGATCGACTTCTCGTGGTCGCCGATTCCTGGAGCGACCTCCTACGATCTCGTCATCGCACGCGGCTCCGGTGGCTCGATCGTTCGCTCCACGACCGAAGCCTTTGCCAACGACGTCGCCGTGCAGAACGGCCGCGTGCGCTGGTTCGTCATCGCCCACTTCGGCAACTGCCCGCTGATCGAGTCCGTCGATCAGAATCTCGAGGTCGTGCCCGAGACCGAAGCCTGCGCCGATCTCGCTCCGCCGTCGATCTCCGCGGCCGGACAGATCTCCAGCGGCATGCCATTCCCCGTGCAATGGAACGAAGTCCCCGGCGCCAACGCGTATCAACTGCAGATCGCGAACAACAGCACGTTCGCAGGCGCGGAGCTGATCACAACGAACAACACGCAGCACATGATCACGCGCACGAATCCCGGCACCACGCCGATCGGCGTGTACGTGCGTGCTCGCGCAATCGACACGCGCTGCACGCCTGCGACCGTCACGCCGTACGGCCCCGCCGCCGCGATCTTCATCCTCCCCGTCACCGGTGATGAAGCCTCCGCGCCACTCACCGGCGGCATGGTGAACCACAGCATCGACCTCGGCGCCGAGCTCGCCGGCCAGTCGTTCATCGTAACCGTGAGAGAACCGTGGCTCACCGTCACGCCGTCCTCGGGCGTTGTCGCGCCCGGCGGCACGAAACTGCTCGTCACCGCTGACACGACCAGCCTCGCCGTCGGCACGAGCCTCGGCGCGGTGCAGATCGCGTTGACGTCATCCGCGAAAGGCGGCGTCGGCACGAACGCCACCACGCTCAAGATCCCCACGCTGACGATCAGCAAAGTCACGCCAGTCACGCCCGCGCCGAAGTCGACACCGCCGCCCGACGCACTGATCATCCCTGCCGTCGCTCACGCCAACGGCATCAACTCGCAGTTCCAGTCCGACGTGCGCGTGACGAACAGCTCCGCCGAGCTCCTGCAGTACGAGCTCACGTTCACGCCGACCGGCAGCGAAGGACTCGCGCAGGGCCGCCAGACCACGTTCTCGATCGATCCGGGCCGCACCATCGCGCTCGATGACATCCTGCGCGGCTGGTTCGGCACCGGCGGCGACAGCGTCACCGGCACACTCGAGATCCGTCCCGTCACGCCGACCGCGCCATCGACGTCGAGCGTGCCGCTCTCCGGGCTCCCCGACCTCGTGACCTTCGCCTCGTCGCGCACCTTCAACGTCACGTCGAACGGAACGTTCGGTCAGTACATCCCCGCCATCCCGTTCGCGAACTTCATCAACGGCGCAACCGTCCTCTCACTCCAGCAGATCGCGCAGTCCGACCGCTACCGCACCAACCTCGGCATCGTCGAAGGCTCGGGCGCACCGGCCTCGCTGATGGTGAAAGTCTTCGGCAGCGACGGCCAGCTGCTCAAACAGTTCCCCGTCGATCTCGCCGGCGGACAACACACGCAGCTCAACTCGTTCCTCTCGACGCAAGGCATCGGTCCGCTGAATGACGGCCGCGTCGAGATCTCGGTCATCGGCGGCGAAGGCAAAGTCACCGCCTACGCGTCCGTGCTCGACAACGAAACGAGCGATCCGCTGCTCGTCACGCCGGTCGCGCTCAACGAGGCAGGCAACACGAAGTGGGTCGTCCCCGGCGTCGCCGATCTCAACAACGGCGTCGCGAACTGGCAAACGGACATGCGCCTCTTCAACGCGGGCACCACCGACGTTGCCGCGCGGCTCACGTTCTACTCGCAGAACGGCGGTACGCCGAAGACCGCGAACGTCACGATTCCCGCGGGTCAGGTGCGCCAGTTCGACAAATCACTCGCCAGCATCTTCGGCGCCTCGAACGACGGCGGCGCGATTCACGTCTCGACCGCTTCTGCCGCGCGTCTCGTAGCCACAGCGCGCACGTACAATCAGACCAGCGCCGGCACCTACGGCCAGTTCATCTCCGGCGTCACGCCAAACGAAGCAACCGGCGTCGGCTCGCGTCCGCTGCAGATCCTGCAGGTCGAAGAATCGAACCGCTTCCGCTCCAACATCGGCCTCGCCGAAGTGACGGGCAATCCCGTCAAGATCGAGATCGCGGTTGTGCCTCCCGATGGAAAAGTCACGATCGTCACCGAAGTCCAGCTCCAGGCAAACGAGTTCCGCCAGTTCGGCGCGATGCTCAACAGCCTCGGACTTCCCGGCACCTACAACGCGCGAGTGACCATTCGCGCGATCGAAGGCGCGGGCCGAGTGACTGCGTACGGAAGCATCATCGACATGCTCACCAACGACCCAACGTACGTGCCCGCGCAATAAAGTTTGGAGTGCGATAGCCGCAGCTACCGCTTTCGTATGTTCATGCGCCGAGCAAACATACGAAAGCGGCGGCCGCCGCCGCACTCCAAACCATCTACCGCATCAGTTCCAGCAGCTCATTGAAGTGAACGGCCTTGATCCTGACTCCTACGACGGACGGATCCGTGAACGTCGGAGTCGTCAGGCCGAGTTGCGTGCGTGCCTGACTCAGCGCGCTGCGCACCTGCGTGATGTTTTGCGCGAGCACCACCCCGGAAACCGTTCCGGTGAACTGATACTCGCTCATCCCACTCGCCGTTCGCACCGCATTCGCACGCGAACGAAGAAGGATCATGTCCGCAGCGCGAATCACCATCCCCGGCGTGATCGCTGCCGAATCGCTCCCCATCGTCGTCGCCAGATCGCTCGCGCTGTACGGCGACGCGTTCAACGCCGCATCGAACGCACGCACGCGATAGACATACGTCGTCTCCGCGGTGCGTCCCCCATCGACGAGCGATGTCGCTGATGGCGTTCCAATGATGTCCCACGATCCGTTCGGCAGTCGGCGCGACACCTCGTAGTGCGTCGCACCCTCGACCGCATTCCACGATACGTTGATGGATGTCGTGCTCGTCGCCGTCGCAACCACCTGCGGCGCGACCAGCGCATAGGTGTACTTTTTGAGCGCCGTCATCGGCGCCTGTGCAGGCACGGTCACGACGACGTCCACCGCACCGCTCGCATGCATCGGCGTCACCGCTGTCATTTGCGTCGCACTGACAAACGAGCTCGAGGCAAGCACGCCATCGAACGTCACCGTCGCGCCGGGCGCAAATCCCGATCCGTAGATTGTGACGTTCGTGCCACCCGCCGGGATCCCGCTGAGCGGCGCGAAGGATGTGATCCGCGGACCTTCCGAGATCTCGAACACATCGCCCAGCCCGAGTGCGCTGTAGAAGAGATAGGTCTTCCCGCCCTGAGGGACGATGCGCACGGCATTGAGGTTATAGGAAAAGCCTGCCGGGTTCGCAAAGCCGCTTGGTGCACGGTGATAGTAGTTCGCGAAAAAGCCGCCCGTGTCGAGCAGTTGCGGCGCACCCTCGACAACCTTCAGCAGGCGAAGATCGTTGGCCTGACCGCCGTTCGCCGTGACCTGGCCGCCGACAGCGACATACCCTGCCGAAGCATGAATCCACCGTGGCGAAAACGCGGAACCGTAGATATCGTACGTCGTCGCCGTATAGGTATCGCCGGACGGAGTCAATTTGCGCAACACGTTCGCGGTGACTCCACCAGAGGGCGACTCTGCGACCCAGATGTTGCCGTCATCGTCAAATGACAAATCCCTGAAGAAGTTGCCACCCTCCCACGTCATGTCGACCAATGGTGCCGTGCCTGCAACAAGTCCCGCGTATGTGTAGACACGGAGATGCCCGTCGGCACCAATGAATGCGACTCGCTCACCGGCCTCGTACTTCGACCACGCCATCGCACCGTGTGCAACCCCCGAACGATGCGAAAGAATCGAGGGACTCGCCGGTGTCGTGACGTTCATCAACAAAGCCTGATTCCAGTCAGAGTTCGTGACATATGCGTAGTAGCTGGCACCGACGCGAAACGAAAACAGCGTCCGGGTTCCGAAGAAGCCGTTCGTATCCGTCATCTGCCAGACGGACGGCAGACGCGAGCCATCGGTCCCGCCCGGATCGGAAATGATGCCCCACGCGAAATTCGCCGTCGCCACATAGACGTAGCCGCGGTCATCGACGTCGAAGTCCCTGAGGACCTCGGAGCTGTCGACTATAGGCGTATTCCAGCTTGGGGACGACGCTTCCGGATAGAAAAAACGATCCGGCCTGGCGAGCTTTTCGTACGGATTTCGGCCGCCATACGGACTGCCGGTCGGAATCGTGTTCACCGGCACCATCGGTGTCTGCAGCTTGCCCGTGAAGAATGTGTCCAGCGTGTATGCGCCAACGGTCGCGCCGAGCCCGAGGTACAGGCGATTGCGTGAAGCGGGAGCCGTGCGGACGAGGCCGGCGCGCACCGTGCGCATTCCGACGTTTTGCACAGTCAGCGTATTCTGCGAATCGACGTAGCGCCCGGTATGAACCGACAGCGGCGTGCCAAACGGAAACGTCGGCTTCCCGGCGTTGGGTTCGCCCGCGCCATTGTTTCCCGGACAACCCGTGCAGATCACAGGCGGATCCTCCAACGCACCCGGCATCGGATAGTTCTGCGCCGACAGCGACATCGACACAAACAACAACAGCGCAGATTTCCGCAAAAAGGGCACACGAGCTCCGGGACACTTCAGGATTGGACGACGGCCGCTGTAACCGCGCCTCCTCCCTGCCTACTCCCCGCGCGTGGCTTTGATCAGCGCTTCCATGTGCTGGAGATACTTCTCCAGCGCGCGCCGTCCCGCTGCCGTCAGCGAGTACTCCGTCTTCGGCATCCGGCCCTCGAACGACTTCTTACACGAGAGATATCCGGCCTCTTCGAGCTTTCGTGTGTGCACGCTCACATTGCCGTCGGTGGTCTTGAGGATAGCCTTCATCTCGTTGAACGTCACCGAAGGGTTGACGGCCAGCGCGCTCACGATGGCCAGACGGGTTTTCTCGTGAATGAGCCTGTCGAGGTCCGGAAACTTCGTCTCCAGCGGCTGCCGTTTCGGCGCCGGTCCCTCGACTGATTTTCTTGCTGCAGCTGCCTTGGCCATGAAAACTCCTTCTGCGCTACCCGCCATACCGTGTCGCGATCACGTATCCGAACACCACGTGTCCGCCGCCGAACCCGACACCGAGCAGAACGTTGCCCGCGGCGAAGGGCAGAAAACACGCGGTGATGCCGAGGAGCATGAAACAGATGCCCATGACGGGGACGACGGGGATCGAAAATGTACCGCTGCTGATGAACGACGCGCCGTACAAAAGCAGCCACGTGGCCGGGAGCGCCGTAAGGTAACCGTGCCTCGCCAGAACGACCGTCAGCATTGCCCCGGCCACGATCGGTGCGAAGTAACTGATGAAGAACCGTCGCGCGGGTGCGCCGCGAAACGAAACGTTCGAGCGCGAGGCCTTCCGGATCATCGTCAGCCCTGCGATCACACCTGCGAGGATCGCCTCGCCGAGCCAGATCAGCAGCCACTCCCGCGACAGTCCGACGCGTCCTGCGAGGACCGCCGCAACGATCGCCGTCACGCCAACCGCCACCCCGCCCCATCCCGGAATCGACGTGAACGCGGTCGCGCGCTCCATCGCCTCGCGGATATAGCGGAGGTTGCTCAGCGCGTGCTCGCGGATCGGCGCAGGCTCGGTCATTGCGGTCATCGTAGCGCAAAGCGCTTTGCCCTGACGGACATCGCGTACAATAACTCTGTCAATTCGCGGGTCTCCGGAGGATTCATGCGTCACGTCGTTTCACTGGTTGTCGTTTTGTGTCTCGCGGTCGGGTCAGTTTCCGCCGCTACCTTCGTCGCGCCGAGCGATGCCGAGCTGCTCGGCAGAGCCGAACTGGTCGTTGTCGGAACAGTCATCGACTCCGTCGCCCGCGAGGCAGATGGCCGCATGATTTACACCGATTCGCGCCTGCGCATCGACAACGTGATCAAGGGTGCCTTCGGCGGCGACACGATCACCGTCTCCGAGCTCGGCGGGATCGCGAATGGACACGGCATCGCCGTCTCCGGTTCCGCGTCTTATGTGCCCGGCACGCGCGTCATGGCGTTCCTGCGCCAGCGGATCGACGGCTCGTACTTCACGGCGTACATGGCACTCGGCAAATACCGGTTCACCGATCGCAAAGGCATCGAGATCCTCGTGCGCGATGCGGACGGCGTCGACGTGGATGACGATCGCGCGTTCTCCGCGCGCCCTGCGAGTGAATTCGTGCAGTACATGCGCGACGGCGCGCCCGCGACCGAACGCCAGCCGATGCAGCTCGAAGCGGAAGCGGAAGCCGCGCGCGAGCACACCCCTGCGACGGAAGCGTTGGCTGAGTCCTACGCGATCGTCGATGGCAAACCGCTGCGCTGGAACTGCCCCTCGGCCTGCACGCAGACATGGACCGTCGGTTCGCCACAGCAGCCGCCCGTCAACACGCCGCAAGGTGTCGAGAACGCCATGGCCGCGTGGACCAACGAGTCCGACGCATGGATCAGCCTCGATATCAGCGGACTCAACAACCACACCGATCACACCAACGACGACATCAACGACATCATCTTCAACAGCAACGACAACGTCGGCGTGTGTGACGCAGGGATCGGCTGCGGAATCATCTATCACAACGCGCAATCGCACACGTTCGACGGCGCCGCGAACAACTTCTACTCGATCGTCTCCACGGACGTGATCATCCGTCCCGTCACCTTCACGCAAGCCGTGTTCGAAGGTGTGCTCACCCACGAGCTCGGCCACGCCATCGGCATGAAGCACGCGTCGATCGGCGGCGCGATCATGAGCCCGAGCCCCGCCTCGGGCGCGGTTCTGCGCGCGTACGACAAAGAAGCCGTCTCCGAGATGTACGGCAACGGCCTCCCCTGCACAAGTCCCGGCATCACCGCCACCAACGGCAACGGCACCATCTTCTCCGGCCAGACCCGCAACCTCTCCGTCACCGCCAGCGGTACGCCTCCCTTCACCTATCAGTGGTACCAGGGCACCACCGGCATCACCACCACCCCGGTCGGAACCAACTCCAGCAGTTTCACCACACCCGCGCTCACCACGACCACTTCGTACTGGGTGAAAGTCACCGGCTGCGCACCGGCGGTCAGCGTCAACAGCACCACGATCACCGTCACCGTCGAAGAGTGTCCGACGCCGGTCATCACCAACCAGCCGCAGAACAAGAACATCCAGCCGAACACGAGCACCTCGCTCAGCGTCGTCGCGCAGGGCGGCTCGCCGTTCACGTATCAGTGGTATCGCGGCAACAGCGGCGAAACGACCAACCCGGTCGGCACGAACTCCTCCACGTTCAACACCCCGCAGCTCACGCAGAGCACGACGTACTGGGTCCGCGTCACCAACAGCTGCGGACTGGTCGTTCTCAGCGACACGGCCCTCATCGAGATCCAGGGCTGCCCGAAGCCGTCCTTCCTGACGCAGCCCGCGAGCCAGAAC
>DASYLL010000317.1:0-15953 GCA_036009605.1 Thermoanaerobaculia bacterium
CGTTCAACCGATCACGCGCGTCGCGGCAATCGTGCTCGTGCTGCTGCCGCTCTGCTTCACCGGACGCGCGCTGCTGACCGGCAAAGTCTACGGCCCGATCGATCTTCCCTACATGTCGGAGCCGCTGCTCGACTACGCCGAGGAGAACGGACTGCAGAAACGGGAGGGCGGGCGGGCGAAGATCTACAACGGGACGCTTTCCGATCTCTACATGCAGATGATGCCGTGGCAGGCGGCGGTGCGCGCATCGCTGTCGCGCGGCGAGTGGCCGCTGTGGAATCCGTACATGCTGTGCGGTTCGATGCTCGCGGCGAACATGCAGTCGGCGCCCTACGATCCGCTGCAGCTCATCGCGCTGATTCTGCGACAGCCGCAGGCGATGACGTTCGGCGCGACGATGACGTTCTTCCTCGCCGGGTTCTTCGCGTTCGTCTTCGCACGTGCGCTCGGATTGAGCGAGCTGGCTTCGCTGATCGGCGCGGCCGCGTACATGTTCTCCGCAACGCTGGCCTTTTTCGTCGGATGGCCCCTCGGCCGCGCATGGGCGCTCTTTCCGTTCGTGCTCACCGGCGTGCGATTGATCGTGCGCGAGACTTCGTTGCGCTCTGCCGTTGTCATGACGAGCGCGTTCGTGATGTCGCTCATCGTCGGACATCCGGAGTCGGTGCTGCACATCGTGACGGTCGGCGTTGCGTACGGCGCGTTCGAGATCCTGCAGACGCGGCGGTGGAAAGCGATCGCGCTGGCCGCGGTGAGCGGAGTGCTCGCGCTGTTGCTGACCGCGATCGCACTAATGCCATTCTTCGAAGCGGCGCCGCAAACGGCGGAGTACATGATCCGCCACGAGTACTACAAGAAGCAGGAATTGCCGTTCGCGAAGAAAGAAGTGGTACGCCGCGCCGGCCTCTCGGCGCTGGCGTGGTACGGCGGACAGGCGGAGCACGACAATCACACGCCGGACTGGGAGCCGACGAACCTGCGCACGGGCGCGGTGGTGGTCGCGCTCGCGCTGGCCGCGCTGGTGCTCGCGCCGCGTCGACGCGAGACGTGGTTCTTCTTCGGCGCCGCCGTGATCTGCGGATGGATCGGACTGAACGCGTGGCCGCTCGCCGACTGGCTGCATCACATACCGCTGTTCGACATCACCATCAATGACCGGCTCGCGTTCGCGGCGGCGTTCGCGCTGGCGATGCTCGCGGCGATCGCGGCGGATGCCTGGCCAACGTCACAGAAACGCGCACTCGGCGCGGCCGCCATCGTCTTCATCGTCACCGTCGCGATCGCCGTCACCACCGCGAACGTCTTCGACTCGCGCATCGCGCTCGGCGTGAAACCGGGACTGATCCTCACGCTCACCGTCGCGGTGCTCGTGCCGCTCACGATCCTCTTCATGCTGCTCGCGATGCGCACGCCCGCGCGCATTGCACTGCCCGTCGTTCTCGCGCTGGTGCTGATCTCGCGTACGTTCGAAGACGGACGCATCTATCCCGTGCTCCCCGAGAAGATGTTCTATCCGACGACGCCGATCCTCACGCACATGCAGAACGACAAGAGCGGTCCGTTCCGCATGGGCGCGATGCACTACATGTTCCTGCCCGACGCCGCGGCGCTCTACGGTCTGGAGGACGTCCGGGGCTACGAAGCCATGACGTTCCTTCGCCTCGCCGAAACGTACGCGTTCTGGAGCGTCTACACCGTCGCGTCGTACAACAACCTTCCGGACAAGAACCGGCCGATGCTGTCGTTCCTGAACATGAAGTACATGATCGCGCTGCCGGCCGAACAGCCGAACGAGCAGTGGAAGGTCGTCGCCGAAGATCGCAACGTGCGCCTGCTCGAGAACCAGCACGTGATCCCGCGCGCATTCGTCCCGAACCGCATCCGCTACGAACAGACGAAGGACCACATCCTCTACGGCATGTCGAAGCAGAACGACTTCTACGATCTCGCCTGGATCGAGGCGCCGGAGTACAAGCCGCACGAGATCGGCAACGGCGGCGGCACGCTGGAAACGAAGCGCCACGGCCGCACGTGGGACATCACCGCGAAGATGATCGACAACAGCTGGGTCGTGATCTCGGAGAGCGCATGGAAAGGCTGGCGTGCGTACATCGACGGCAAGCGCGTCGACATGAAGTACGCCAATCACGCCTTCCTCGGCGTCTACGTGCCGAAGGGCACGCATCACCTGCGCGTGGTCTTTCAACCCGAGGGGTTCACGCGGGGGCGCAATGTGACGCTGGCTACGATCGCTGGATTGACTGCGTTCTTCGCGCTACGGTGCTACCGGCGCAAACGCGCCTGAGATCATTCGCCGCGAACCGCAGCAACAACGAGCGTCGCCGCATCGCGCGCAGCCGCACGTGCAACGCTGCGATGTTGCGCGCGCTCGATGAATGGCAGCGCCAGCACCGCATACAGCGAGCCGCCGTCGCCGATGCCCACGGAAGTCGGCATCAGCGCGGTCTTGCCCTTCGAAAGATTCTCGCTCGCGATGAGCTCCATCGTTTCGCCGTCGTAGATCCGCAGCTCCGCGTGCAGCCGCGAGACGACGATCCCAATCTCGACATCCGCATGACGGCCCGAGACGCCAATGCCGCCATAGTCCTCAGTCGACGGACGCGCTTCCGCGATCTCGACGACGTAATCTGCGATCGTCGCGCGGTCGTCGTACTCCACGTCGAACGCATCGAAGCCACGCTCGCGCAACTCGCGGCGCAACGCATTCGCCATCGCGATCTCAGCATCGTGCGACCCGCGCAACACGGCGATGCGCTCTCCACGCCGCGTGGTGTCGAACGCGAAAGCGGAGGTCGCCACGAGCAACAGGCAGAGCGCGATCGGGAGGCGTTTCATGTGGATTAGTTTACGCTTCCCGCGTGCTGAAGCGCGTCGTCCTCATCCTTCTCGCCGTCGTCGTGCTCTGGCTGGCGTGGGAAGTGATCACCTTTCCCGACGTTGCGGCGCTCGCGAAGGAGCGACCGAAGACCACCGCATTCATGGAGCAGCGCAAGAAACAGTTGCGCGCGGCGGGCAAGAGCGATGCGCTCGAATGGCGCTGGGTGCCGTACGGAAGCGTCTCGCCGTTTCTGCGGCGCGGCGTGCTCGTGGCCGAGGACAACTCGTTTTACGAGCATGAAGGCGTGGATGTGAAGGGGATGAAGGAAGCGTTCGAGCGCAACTGGAAACGGCGCAAGCTCACGCACGGCGGCTCCACCATCACGCAACAGCTGGCGAAGAATCTCTACCTCTCGCCGTCGCGCAATCCGCTGCGCAAAGTGCGCGAGTACTTCATCGCGCGCTCGCTCGAAAAGAACCTCACGAAGAAGCGCATCCTCGAGATCTATCTCAACGTCGTCGAGATGGGAGAGCGCGTGTACGGCGCGGAGGCAGCGTCGCGTCACTACTTCGGCAAGTCCGCGTCTGCGTTGTCGACGCGCGAGGCCGCGCTGCTCGCGGGCTGTCTGCCGAATCCGCGCGTGATGAATCCCGGCAATCCCAACAAGCGTCTGCGCGCACGTCAGCGAATGATCCTCTCGCGCCTGAAACGCTGGGGCTATCTGCTGGAACGCGAGGTGCTGACGGAGAAGAAGCCGGCAGCGGAAACGACGACCACCGCGGCGACCGATACCGCCGGCACCGCGGCCGTCACCGACACCGATCTCCCGCCGGAGACCGAAACGACCGACACGGACACCGCGACTGACACTGCTCCCGTCGAAACCGGTACATCATCGACAGAGGCCCCGCCGACCGAAACAACGGAGACTTCTGCAACGAATACGTGAGTGGAAGGAGAACTCTCCCAATGGAACAACACATCAAAGTGCTCTCGGTCCTGTTCATCATCCTTGGTCTTCTGGGCATCGTCTTCGCCGTGGTGATTCTGTTGGTCGGCGTCGGCGCCGTCGCAACGATCATTTCTCAGGATCAGGGCCCCGACGCGCAGTTGGCTGCGGGATGGATTGGTACATGCCTTACGGTTGTCGCGATTCTGTTCGGCATCCTGGGCATTCCGAGCATCGTTACGGGATGGGGGCTTTCGCAGCGCAAGTCCTGGTCGCGCATCGTGGCAATCATCGTGGCGATCCTGCTCCTTCCATCCTTCCCGGTCGGCACGGCCATCGGCATCTATGCCCTCGTGATTCTGTTCAACGAGGAATCAAAACGTATTCTGACCGCCTGAGGTCGAGCTCGCCTCGTCGCAACACTCACTGCTGCAAGCACTTCGTCTTCGTCAGATAAAACTGGTCCGCGTCTTGCCCTTGGGCTGAGCCGTGGTAACGAACGAGCAACGAAGAGCCCAGGCGCAATGGAGGCGGCGAGGCGACTTCCGCATCATCTGCGATTGTCAGCAGCACAAACGCACGACACGCACGTTATGGCGTCGCGCATGGCGCGTCGCATCCCGCGCCGCCGCGGTCATGGTCAGCATCCCGCTGGCCTTTGCCGCGATGGATATCCCCACCGACGCGCTGACCATGAACCTCATCGGCGGCCCGGATCGCGAGTTGCGTGCCGCGCAAAAGCCATCGACCAACACGCTGCCGATGTTCACGACGCGGGCGATGCGCGATCAGTTCCTCTCGCCGACGCCGCTGCAACGCTCCCTCACCATCGACCTGTTCAAGGAAGCGTACTTCCGCGAGAACGTGCCGTACGGCGCGATCATCTTCCGCGAAGCATTGAAGAATGATCTGCCGCCGGAGCTCGTCGCGGCGATGGTGCACACGGAATCCGATTTCCGCACGACCCTCGTTTCGCACAAGAGCGCGCAGGGCCTGATGCAGATCGTCCCCGGCACCGCGCGACTCCTCGGCATCGACAATCCCTTCGATCCCGAACAGAACATCGCCGCCGGAACGAAGTACTTCCGCTACCTGCTCAATCGCTTTGACAGCGAGACGATGGCACTCGCCGCGTACAACGCCGGCGAAGGAAACGTAGAGCGCTTCGGCGGTGTGCCGCCGTTCCCCGAGACGCACAACTACATCATCAAAGTGACGCGTCGCACCGATCGCTATCGTCAGCGTGTGAACAACACGTACCTGGCGACGATGAGGGTGCACCGCGACGCGATGAGATAGAGATTGCACGCCGGGACGCACCGACTGGGCGGCCGTACGTGCACTGGCGGAGCAACCAGCACGGCCGTGCCGGCATCGGCTAAAATCTCCGCCCATGCAGTCCAAAGGCGAAGAGCGACGCGAGTTTCAGCGTCTGCGTCTCGACACACCGGTTGCCGGCACGTTCGGCGCCGTTCCGATCACCATCGTCGAAGTCGGAGTTCTCGGCGCGCGGCTTTTGCACGCGGCGCAGCTCGACAATCGCGCGGAGCTCCGCTTCTCCTCGGACGAACACGACATCGCCATGCGCTGCGAAGTCGTGCGTACGCTCGACGCGGATCCGCTGCGCTATCCCGACACGCCATTCGTGTCCGGCGTGCGATTCATGGCGGCGATCGGCGATTCCGGCGATCACCTGCGCACGATGCTCGGACAACTCGTCGTGCGTGCGATGGAGCATCGCGGCGATTCCTCCGCGACGCGCTTGCGCATTCGCCGCGTCGACGGCGACAACACGGTCCGCGGTGTCGACGCGCAGTTCCTCTCGTTCCGATTCGAGAGCGGCGCGTGGCGTCGGCGTCCCGTATTTCTTCCCGAGCAGCCGGCCGCCGGATTCACCGTCGCGCGGGGCGAAGACGCACTGGAGATGCAGCGACTCTGCAACGTGTACGAAGCGTCGGATGAAGAAGGACGTCGCCTGATCCGGCTCTTCGCGGAGCTGAGCGTCAGCGACGCGTTGCAGATTCCGCCACGCTCGTAACCGCTTCCTGCGGCTCTCCATCCACGGGAAGCGTAAAGAAGAACTGCGTGCCGCGCCCCTGTTCGCTCTCCACCCAGATGCGGCCGCCGTGGGCTTCGACAACGCCTTTCGCGATCGGCAATCCGAGGCCGGCGCCCATGCGCTCGGTGCGCTTGGCTTGCCAGTACGGACTGAAGATGTCCAGGAGATGCTCGGTCGGAATGCCCGGACCAGTGTCCGCGACGCGGAACTGAACCTCGTCCTCGAGCAGCGTCGCCGTGATCGTGATGCGTCCGCCGGACGGCGTGAACTTGAGCGAGTTGCCGATCAGATTCGACAGCACCTGCAGGATGCGATGACGATCCGCGCGCAACGCCGGCAGATTTCCATCGACGAGATACTCGATCGTCACCTGCGCCGCGTTGCCCTGCACGCGGAACAGCTCCTCGGCCTCCTGCAAAAGCTCCGAGACCTGCATCGTCTCCGACTGGATCGGCAGACGCTTGCCGCCTTCGAGCCGCGTGACGTCGAGCAGATCGGCGATGAGTCGCGCCATGCGCTTCGCGGAAACGTCGAGCGTTTCGATCTGCTCGCGGTCTTCCTCGGACAGCGACGGCGACATCTTCAGCAGGGATGCGCCGAGGGTGACGGCGCTGAGCGGATTGCGGAGATCGTGCGAGACGATCGCGAGCACTTCTTCGCGCGCGCGCACCGCCTGTTGTGATTCGAGATAGAGACGTGCGTTGTCGATCGCGAGCGACGCGCGACGCGCAAGCTCGCCGAACAGCGGCACGTCCGCGGCCGTGCATGGATTCGCCGCGGACGAGATGCAGGCGGCCACGCCGATCGTCTGGCCGCGGCTCACGAGCGGAAGAAAGATCATCGTGCGACCCGCGCCGTCGTTGCGGCCGGTGACGTAGGTGTAGAGATCGGAGGATGTTCCGACGAGCGCGGGCTCGCCCGATTTCATGATGCGATCGAGCGCTTCCGGCACATCGGTCCGCACGCTCCCGATCTCCTCGGCATACGCAGCCTCCTCCTCGGGAATGCGATGCGCAACGACCGCGCGACGCAGCGTGCCGTCGTCTTCGGCAATGTCGACGACGCACATCTCCGCAAGATTCGGCACGACGAGCTGCGCGAGCTTCTCGATCGTCTCGTGATAGTCGAGCGACGTCGCGAGCTCCTGTCCCGCGGCTGCGAGAAATGCGGCGCGACGTTCCTCGCGCTCCGCGGCTTCGCGTGCGCGCTTCGCGTCGTTCGTCTCGTGCTCCGCTTCGAGTCTGCGCCGCATCGCCTCACGCGCGAGGAGGCGCATCTGGCGTCCAAGTCCCGCGACGAGCAATGCCGAGGTGAGTGCGAGCAGCGTCAGGACGAGCGTCAGCCACTTGTTGATCTGCTGCGTGCTTTCGAGCTCGCCGAGGCGCGACTGGATGGCGCGATGGAGCTCGTTCTCGAGCTCGGAGGCCGCGGCGAGCGATTGCTCGTACGGCGGGTGATTCTCGAACATGCGCGTCAGGAACACTTCGCTCGGAAGTTGCCGCGACACGAACTCGCCGCCCACGACGCCATTGTGCCAGCGGGTGGTCAGCGCGAAGAGGTCCCTGAGCTCGGCATCGAGCTGCTGTCCGAGTCCCGGCAGCAGCCGCTCGAGATCGCGGCGGTTCACCTCTTCGCGGGCGATGAGCGCGAAGTACGCGCGGCGAAACTGCGAATCGCCGGTGACCTGATAGGCGATGATCTTGTCGACCTCGCCGGCGAGATCGGTCTGCAGCGCGTTCGCTGCGCGGCGTGCGGGCTCGGCGATGTTGTCGATCTCGCGGCGCATCTTCGCCATCTTGTTCGAGATGACGAGAGGCAGAATCGACAGAGAGAGCAGGGACACGATGATGAAGACGACCGGTATGATCGTCGTCCACGTGCTCTCCGGCCCGACGCGCCAGATGCTGCGTCGCTCAGCGAGTCCCGATGGCTTCAACAAGTTTCTCGATATCCCAGCAAAGGGCTTGCCTCACCGTTCCTATATATTTCGTTCCCATGTTGCGCGATGACCGCCGCGAGTTTCAGCGCCTGAAGCTATCCAAGCCCATCCTTGCGTCGATGGGAGCGTCCAACGCACTCATCCTCGACATCGGAATCGCCGGAGCTTTCCTCGAGCACTTCGGAACCGTCGAGGCCGGCCAGTCGTTCCCGCTCACGTTCCGCTGGCAGGGCGAGGACGTGACGTTCGACTGCGAAGTCGTGCGCTCCACGGTCGCGCGCCTCTCGGCCGGGGACGGCAAAAGCCTCGCGTCGCACACCGGCGTTCGCTTCATGAAGCCTGTGGGTGACGCGCGAGCGCGACTCCAGGATCTGATCACGACGTTCGTTGGGCGAATCCTCGTCGCGCAGAAAGCGAACGCGGCCGGCGAGAACGCCGAGTCCGCCGGCGCCATGATTCTCGCCCGCCTCGGCGAAGCCCGTCGCATGCGCTCGCGTGGATTCGTCACGTATCACTTCGACGGCACTGCCTGGTGGAGCGTTCCGAGCACGACGTCGGAACAGCCCGAGGATGGATTCACGGTCGGCGACTTCGAAGATCCGGAGGAGCTGGAAACGCTTTGCCGGACGTATGAAGAGGCGGATGAAGAGGGACGGAACCTCATTCGGCTGGTCGCGGAGTTGAGCGTGGGTCCGGATCGGTGAGTAGCTCGGTGATGCTGTTCACGATTACGTCCGCGGCACTCAGGTCCTGACGAATCAGCGCGCGCGGATTGCGCACGGCGATGCAGAACATGCCCGCACGTTTCGCGGCGACGACGCCGACGTGCGAGTCTTCGATCACGACGCAATCCTCCGCCGCGATCCCGAGCTTTCGCGCCGTGAGCAGATACGCCTCGGGATCCGGTTTGCCGTTCACGACCTCACTGCCGTCGACGATGAGCGGGAACGCGTCGCGCAGTCCGAGTCGTGTGAGGATCACTTCAATCGAGGCACGGACGGCCGAGGATGTGATCGCGAGCGTGATATTGCGCTCCTGCAGCGCGCGAATGGCTTCGACAACGCCCGGCATCGCGATGAGCTCCGCGTTTGCGCAGGCGTCGTCGAAGAAACGCTGGCGAATTGCGAAGAGTGTTTCCTTCGATTCGCGCCAGTCGAAGTGCGCGCGCATGTCGCGGATGTCGTCGATGATGCGACGGCCGGAACCTTTGCGAAAACTCTCCGGCATTTCCTCGTAGTCGACGCCCATCGTGCGGCAGAGCGCATCGTGTGCGGCGGTGTGTTGCGGCTCGAGATCGATGATCGTTTCATCGAAGTCGAAGATGACAGCGCGCGTGCTAACGTCGCCGCGCCATGGATTCCAACTATCGCGCACTGATCCTCGTCCTCGTCGTGGGGACTTTGGTCATGGGCATCGGCGCGACGACGCTGTTCATCGTGTTCCGCAGATTCGGCGAGGCGAAGGCCGGCGGCACGTCGCACAAGTCGCTCATGGCCGCGCTGATCGTCTTCATTTTTCTCTGCTGTCTCGGTCTTCTGATGCTGTCGTATTCGGGCGCGTGAGCTCTTTGACGATCGCGTCCGTGTGCTGGCCGAGCCGCGGCGGCGCGTCGCCCAACGGCAGACGCTCGCCATCGAATCGCACGGGATGCCGCACGGTTTCGTACGCGCCGACGTCGGGGTGAACGATGGTGCCGATGAGCGGACGTGCGGGCTCGCTGCGCAGCGCTTCGAGGACGCCCTGCACGAGCGACGATGGAATCGCAGCCGCGCGACAACGCGCGACCCAAGGTTCCGCAGGTTGCGTTTTGAAGATCGCGTCGAGGATCGGCACGAGCACTTCGCGATTGCGCACGCGGACGGTGTTCGTTGCGAATCGTTCGTCGGTGACGAGCTCGGGACGCTCGATCACGCGCTCGCACAGAAATCGAAAGTGACGATCCGTGCCGCCGCCGATTGCGAATGCACGATCCGCGGCGTGGAAGACCTGATACGGCACGATCGACGGATGCGCGTTGCCGTAACGCTTTGCTTCGCTGCCCGCCACGAGCGACCCCTGGGCGACGTTGACCAGCGACGCCATCGCCGCGCCGAAGAGCGAGATCTCGAGACGCGCGCCGCGGCCCGTGCGCTCGCGCGCGTACAGCGCTGCGAGGATCGCGCCGTGCGCGTAGTGACCCGTGAGCACGTCCGCGAGCGCGACGCCGATTTTCATCGGCTCGCCCGCGGGATCGCCGGTGATCGCCATCAATCCCGACGCCGCCTGCGCGAGCAGGTCGTAGCCGGGCGTGTTCGCTTCGCCGGTGTCGCCATCGAAGCCACTGATCGAGCAATGAATGACACGCTCCGGCATGTCGGTGAGGCGGAGCGCGTGACGCTGCGCTGGCAGAAAGTTGTCGATGACGACGTCCGCGCGCTCGATCAGCAATCGCGCGATGCGCCGTCCTTCGTCCGACCGCAGATCCAGCGCGAGCGATTCCTTTCCGCGATTGACGGACAGGAAGTACGCGCTCACGTCGCCGAGGAAGGGAGGACCCCAGCGGCGGGTCTCGTCGCCGTGCGCCGGCTCTTCGATCTTGATGACGCGCGCACCTTCATCGGCGAGAAGCTGCGTGCAGAGCGGGCCGGCCAGGACGCGGGAGAAGTCGGCCACGAGGACGCCGGACAGCGGCTTCACAGGTACGTCGATTTCAAGGCCTCGAGCTCCGCGAGGGTACGGCGGAGGACGTTGATCACCTTGTGCACTTCGATGCCGTACGTGCGCAGCTCGGCATCGCAGTCGGTCATCGAGTAGACGGCTTCATCGCGCTCGAGCCGATCGCGCTCGAAGCGGATACGCTCCGCGAGCTCGTCGATCTCCGTGACGATGATGAAATGGAGGTCTTTTTCGCCGAGGTAGCGTTTGCACTGGGGGCAGTGAATGGACTGTTCGGACGCGTTCTCGACCAGCTCGAAAACGAACTGGCGCTTGCACTGCGGACATTCGAAGACTTCCGGCAACATGGCGATTCCAAACCTGCTGATTGTGCCACGCCGCGCAAGCCCCGGAGCGGAGAAAAGCGAGCAGGAATGCGGTTCTTGACGCTCGCGTTAGGCGCCGTGTAGCATCCCACCCCCTGCCGATCCTGGGAGATCGTTCAATGGTAGGACAAGCGGCTCTGAACCGCTCAATCGGGGTTCGACTCCCTGTCTCCCAGCCACGGTTTTAAAGCCCTTCGAATCTGTCACTTACGAGCAGCGGGAGACAGGGACTCGAACTTTACGACCGCGAGCTGCGTACCTGGCTACGACATCCCGCGGAAATCGCCGGGCGACGCTCAGACTGCGCATTCCGGATCCTTTTCGGATGCGATTTGCTATTCGAACCGCGCCACGACGAATCCGGCCGAGGTGCCGGCTGTGCGGACGCGAGTACGTTGTTTTTCTGGTGCGATGCCGCGGGCAGTCAGATATGCCGTGAGTTGCTGCAAATGGTCTTCGGCTCTCCGGCGCTCGCGTGGTCCGGCGCGGGTGCTGATGATCGCTTCGATCAATAACGGTGGCGAAGCCTGCGCGTTGTAATCGAACGCAAAGACATCTAAGCGGTCTGCAACATCACCGATAGGCAAGCGACCGATCCGATGTCGGAACAAGATATCGTCGTACCGGAGCAGTGTCCGAGGACCTGAAGTGTCCTCAGTTGGCGGTGGCGTAGGCGGTGGTGGAGTGCTTGTAGCGTCATGTGCATCTTTGCCATCACGACCCGGCGGCCCTTGTTCGCCACGCTCGCCTGGCGGCCCTGCGGGGCCTTGCGAGCCGGGAGGACCAGGGGGGCCAGGGGCGCCGGCAAAAATACTCCTCCACCATGGCAACTGGCCCCGCATGTCACCGCTGACGGCGCGCATGCGCGATTCGCGTAACGCCTCCGCGCTGAGTTGGTCGACGTCACGGACGCCAGCCTCTAGCTGCGCGTTCGCAACAGTGAGTTGGGCACTGATGGCCTCGTCGTTGCCGGCGGACCCATTGTCAGCCTCCTCGGCAAGCCGTGCAACCTCGCGCATGGCCGGCTCAGAGAGGTGGAGCGCCAAGATCATCCGAAGCGCTGCTTCACGACCCTTTTCGCGAAATGCCGTATCGCACGGTGTTCGCGAGAGTTCCGCGCAGAAAAACTTGAGTGATGCTTGAAAGCGCGAGGTGGTGTTGTCGTACTTCTCGGCCAAGGTGATGATGTCACGGCGAACCTGTAATCCGATGCCGGCGCGAGCACTGGCCTGCTGGAGCGCGGCTCGCGCGTCCACAACAGTCTGTGTTGCGAGCACGGGATAGAGCCGATCACAGCGCGTCTCGCGGTACACCGGCCCATCAGGACAGCGGATGCTCCGACAGCCAACTGCGAAGAGCGTGGTAAGGAGCGCAACGGTAGCGGCACGCATGATGAGTGTCTTACTGGAGTGCTGCGAGTGCCGCCTTCTGCGACTCGAGCGCCTGCTTGCGAATATCGGCAATCAGCGTGCGCAGGTCCTTTTGTGCTTCTTCCTTTTGCGGTGCCGTCGCACTGGCGTCGGTGATCTGCCCGACTAGCGCGTTGAATTGAATCGACTGAGCGCGCAGATCTGCCATCCGGGTGTCGATGACGGTACGTATCTGGCCAAGTCGCTTCTGATTATCGGCATCACAGGGTGCAGCGTTTGTGGAGACGCAATGGTTTTTGGCTGCGATCTCCATCATGTTTGTGATCTGGTCGTAGTCTTGCCGGAGCTTCACGATGCTGCTCGCCAGCGTTGCGTTAAGGTCTGTGAGCTTCACGCCACCAGCTTCGAGGTCGACGGAGATATTGCCGACAAATGCTCGCGCATACGCGGGAAACAACTTAGAGCAATTCTCGCGCTTAGGTATCGGATTGCCGTTTGGGCAAGTGCCCGCGGAAGCCGCGGCGGATGCTGGTCGCGGTGGGGCCGTCGCAGGTGCGGGAGTTGGTGTTGTCTCGCACGCGAGAATTAGTGGAAGCGTGAGAAGCAGTGTGAGCGTCGCGCGTAGATGCTTCACGGTAATCCTCCCTATTGTCGGATCGACGTTCCGCAGCCGAACAACTGATACCACGAATGGTCGACCGACCTGCGGTGCTGAATACGTCCTGTCGCAGTAGGAGTGACACAAGTCGCCAATTCCCTACCTTAGCTTGTCGGCCGTGTTCGTCCACGGCGCGTGACAGCCACGCATCATCTCGGGGATGAATTTCGGCGAGCCTTATCGCGCGCGGAGGCGCCGCAGGCCCCGGTGCAGCCCAAGAGGGACGCGGACAGCTCGACGCCACGCATGGCGCGCGTGGCGTGATACGCATCGAGCAGGCGGCGCACGACATCGCCGGAGACGCCGGATTGATCGCAGAGCATGAGGATGAGCGTCTCGACCGGACGATCTCTTCGCGCGATCGCCTGAAGAAAGCGGAGGATACGATGGCTCGTTCACGTAGGTCGCCTTTCTACAGCCGAGCACGGCGGTTCGATACTCCGCCAGTACTCCCAGCCAAGCGGCACGGCCGCCGGCGCTTGTTGGCAAAGCCTCCTTCACGCCTTTTCGTTTCAGGGACGCTCCTGGCTATGACGGCTCGCGGCCCTGGATCGGTCGCGGAGTGACGCGTGAGCGAAGATCATGGTCAAATCACGTGCGTGACCACCGTGCAGGAGCGCTGGGAGCGCCTCGACCACTCGACGTTTTTCGGCATCCCGATCGCCGGATTCGAAAATGCGGGACGCCAGCAGCTCACGCTTCTCATCATGTCGGGGCTCGAACCTCAGTCGAAAGTGCTCGACATCGGCTGCGGAGTGCTCCGCGCGGGCTACTGGTTGATCCACTTTCTCGATCCGCACTGCTACTTCGGAATCGAGCCGCACCGGGAACGTCTCGAGACCGGCAGAACGATGATCCTCGAGCCGGAGTCCGAGCGCGTGAAGCAGCCGAGCTATGACACGAACGCGAGTTTCGACAGCAGCGTGTTCGGCGTAAAGTTCGATTTTTTTCTCGCGTACTCGATCTGGACGCACGCACCGAAACCGCAGATCGAAGTGATGCTCGACAACTTTCTGCGCGACTCCAACCCTGGTGCCGTCTTCCTGACCACGATCCTTCCTGCGGTGTGGCCGCTTCACGACTATGCCGGAGAGAATTGGTTCGGCACGAGCCACGAATCGAATGTCCCCGGTTGTATTCGCCATCGCATCAGCTGGATCAAAGATGCGTGTCGCCGGCGCGGTTTGCACGTGCGCAAGATCGGTCGCGAGCGCGACGGACAGACGTGGCTGCTGATCGCGCGCGACGAACGACGCAGACTTCTTTTTCGAACGATCTGGGCCGAATCGTTCATGCAAGGATTCATCAACCGCATCGCGCGCGCACGCTCGATCCTCCGCCAGTAATCCCAGCCAGGTTGCTACGAACGCCCGGCGAATCCGATCCCCATCAGGTCGTCGTCGTCGGGCCTGGGCTTCACGTCCGGCCGCGGAGCACGGGCGATGCTGTGGTCCGGCAGGTCGCTTTGGACCGAGACGTCCATGCCGACGAGCGCGTGGGCACCGACACGGCGGCCCTCGCCGATGCTCGCATTCACGCCAACCCATGCTTCGGGCGCGATCACGGAGTGGCCGCCCAGGATGATATGTGCGGTCAGGCTGGCATTTCTCCCGATTCGCACGTTGTGGCCCACGCAGACGTAGTCGCCGAGCTTCGCGTAGTCCTCGACGATCGTCGGCACGATCGTCCCTGCAGCCACTGACGCCAGCGGGCCGATGGCGACCTGGGCGCCGATGATCACGCCGCCGAGATGGGCCATGCGCGTCTTGTTGCCCTTTTCGTCGCGAACGAAGCCGTAGCCGTCGTGGCCGATGACGCTGTTGGCGTGGATGACGCTCTCCTCGCCGATCGTGACGCGCGGGTGCAGCCGCACGCCCGAGCGGATGATCGATCCACGTCCGATCCGGACGTCCGGACCGATCATGCAGAACGGCTCGATGAGGACGTCGTCGCCGATCTCCACGTCGCCCTCGATCACGGCGAGCGGCGAGACGACCGCGCTCGGCGCGATCATGCGGACCGTCACGAGCGGCGGCTGACGACGCTCCGCGCGGATGAATCCCAGGACGCAGGAAATCGCGGCGCGCGGATCGATGGACTCGATCACCACGCAGTCGCTGTCGAGCGTGAAGCCCTTCCGCGCGATGGCGATGCACCCGCGCCACGTGGCGAGAGAATCGCGAACGGCATCCGGTACCACCCTGGAGTTGACGAAGAAGAGACAGCGGTCCTCGACCGTGTCGAGCGTCGCCACGCCATCGACAACACGGTCGCCGTCTCCCGGCGCTCCGATGGTGCGGCGGATTTCCTGCTCGTGAAGCGTCGCTCGGATCACGTCAAACGCCCTCGGCGCGCCGGCGCTCGTAGTAGGCGCCGAGGGCATCGGCGAATGCGTCGTAGCGATCGGTCACCGCCTGCACCTCATGCGACTCGAATTCGCGGATCATGGCCACGTAGTCGTCCTGAGGATGCAGCCACGAATGCGGATGCGCGAGCAGGCAGAGATTGCGGTTCTCCTCGAGCGCGGTTTCGAACGTGAACCGCCGCCACATCATCGCGCTGTCGCTGACATAGAGCAGGTCATGCTCGCGGATCACCGCGCTGACGTCGACACACGGGTCGTGTCCAGCGGGTAGCGTCACCTTCGTGACGCCGGCATTGACGACATCGTGTTGTGAAAACGACCGGATGGGCGCGCCGATGAGCGTGCTCAGGATTTGCAGCCGGAACGCCACCTCTTCGCCGATCTCGTCATGGACCGCGTTCCCGATGGCGAAGTGCAACCCGATCTCGTGTCCGAGCTCGTAAATGCGCCGGAGCTGGCGGATCACGCCGGGTTGCAGCGGGTTGTAGAACTGGCCGTCGACGAGCACGTGAAACGTCGACGTCACGCCGGCAGCGTGCTCGAGCTCCGCCATTTCCAGAGCGTGATGCGGCGCGAAGTCCATGTCGTGACGCAGCACGATGTAGCGCTTCGGCAGCGCCGACGCGGACAAGAAGTCGCGGAACTGCACGAACGAGAAGCCGCGCGTCTTCGCATGAACGAGGAAGCGGATGTAGAGATCGCGCGACAAACGACTGAGCACGAATCGAGGCGGCGTATGCATCAGACGTTCTGG
>DASYLL010000318.1:0-12359 GCA_036009605.1 Thermoanaerobaculia bacterium
GAAGAGCACGGTCCCGCTGATGTCGACTATGACGATCTCGTGATCATGCCGGGCCTCGTCGACTCGCACGTGCACGTGAACGAGCCGGGGCGAACGGAGTGGGAAGGCTTCGCGACCGCGACCGCTGCCGCTGCCGCGGGCGGGATCACGACGATCGTCGACATGCCATTGAACTCGCTGCCGCCGGTGACGTCGCTCGCGGCGCTCGAAACGAAGCAACGATTCGCGCATGGCGAGGTGAACATCGAGCTGTGGGGCGGCATCGTTCCCGGCAACACGCGCGAGCTGCGTCCGATGCTCGACGCGGGCGCGCGCGGCTTCAAATGTTTTCTCGTGCACTCGGGCGTCGAGGAGTTCCCCAACGTCTCTGAACGCGAGCTTCGCGAAGCCGCAACGGAGCTTGCGCCGACCGGCGCGCCGCTGCTCGTGCACGCGGAGCTGCCGGAGGAGTTGCAGGAACCGTCGGGCGATCCGCAGGAGTACGCGACGTATCTGCACTCGCGTCCGAACGCCGCGGAAGACGCGGCCATCGAGCTCGTGCTGCGCGTCTGCCGCGATACCGGCGCGCGCATGCACATCGTGCATCTCTCGTCCGCAAGTGCGCTCGCGATTCTGCGTCGCGCGCGCGAAGAGAAACTTCCACTGAGCGCGGAGACGACACCGCATTATCTGCATTTCGACTCGGAGTCGGTCCCGCGCGGAAGCAATGAATTCAAATGCGCGCCGCCGATCCGCGAGCATGAAAATCGCGAACAGCTCTGGGGCGGTCTGCGATCAGGATTGATCGAGCTCGTCGTCAGCGATCACTCCCCCTGCACGCCGGATCTCAAACGCGGCGACTTCCTCGGATGCTGGGGCGGTATCGCATCGCTGCAGTTCGTCCTGCCGATCGTTTGGACGAATGCCCGTGCGCGCGGTTTCACGTTCCCGGATCTCGTGCGCTGGTGCAGTACCGCGCCCGCGTCACTCGCGCGCCTGCCTCGCAAAGGCGCAATCGCGGTCGGCAATGATGCGGACTTCGTGGTCTGGTCACCCGAGGAGTCGTTCACGGTGACGCCGGAGATCATCCGGCATCGGCACAAAGTGACGCCCTACCTCGGCGCACGATTGCAGGGCGTCGTGAAAGCAACGTGGCTGGATGGAGAGGTTGTCGGTTCTCGGTTATCGGTTGTCTGAGCCTTCTCGTATTCACGAAGCACCCGGACAACTGACAACCGACAACCGACAACGTTAAAGTACGCTTCGTGTCCAACCTCCAGGACCTCCTCGATCTCGCTTCCGAACGCCTCGGCGGCAGCGTGCTGTACGCCAACGACGATTTCTTCGCCGAGAAAGAAAACCTTCTCAAGCCATCGAAGGCCGTGTGGAAGGAACACGAGTACACCGACCGCGGCAAGTGGATGGACGGTTGGGAAAGCCGGCGCAAACGCGTTCCCGGATTTGATTTCGCAATCATTCGTCTGGGACTGCCGGGCGTCGTGCGCGGCGTCATTGTCGACACGGCGTTCTTCCGCGGAAACTATCCCGATTCGTGCTCGATCGAAGCGACGTCGATGAAAGTCGACGCGTCTGTCGATGAACTGCTCGCGGCTGAATGGCGCGAGATTCTTCCGCGCTCACCGCTGCAGGGCGATAGCGAGAACGAGTTCGCGGTCATGAGCAAGGATGCAGTGACGCATCTCCGATTCAACATCTTTCCCGATGGTGGCGTCGCGCGACTGCGCGTGTACGGGGACGTCGTGCCGGAGTGGCGGCTCGTCGGCGGACTCGGAAACGAGATCGATCTCGCGGCCGCGGAGAACGGCGCCGACGTGCTCGCGTGCAGCGACATGTTCTTCGGCCCCAAGCACAACCTGATCATGCCGGGCCGCGCGCACAACATGAGCGACGGCTGGGAAACGCGCCGGCGCCGCGGTCCCGGTCACGATTGGGTCATCGTCAAGCTCGCGACCGAAGGCCGGGTGCGGCGCATCGAGCTCGACACGAATCACTTCAAAGGCAACTATCCCGACACCGCATCGATCGAAGGCTCGCGCGATGGCGAGACGTGGACCGAGCTGCTGCCGCGCACGAAACTGCAGGCGCACACGCGACACTTCTTCATCGACGAGCTCGCGACTGATGCGCCGTTCACGCACCTGCGGTTGAACGTCTATCCCGACGGCGGCGTGAGCCGCATGCGCGTGTGGGGCAAGGCGACGGTCGAAGGCCGACGGGATGCGGCCGTGCAACGCGTGAACACGCTCTTCCATCCGCGCGAGCTGCTGAAGGTCTGCGCGTCGGAAGACTGGGCGATGCGCATGTTCGTCGCGCGGCCATTCGATTCGTGGAAATCGATGGTGGAGGCCGCGAAGGAAATCTGGTCGCGACTCGACAACGACCAGTGGCTGGAAGCCTTCGCCGCGCATCCGCGCATCGGTGAGCGCAAGGCCGGATGGTCGTTGCAGGAACAATCCGGCACGCGCAGCGCATCGGAGGAAACGATGCACGCGATCGCGGAAGGCAACCGCGCGTACGAAGAAAAATTCGGGTTCGTGTTCCTCATCTGCGCGACCGGCCGGAGTGCCGAGGAGATGCGCGAGAATCTCGAGCAGCGGTTGAAGAATGATGGCGAGACCGAACTGCGCATCGCCGCCGAAGAGCATGCGAAGATCATCGAACTGCGTCTGGAAAAGTTGGTGCTTTGATGGCTGGAATCACGACTCACATCCTCGACACCGCCAAAGGTCGCCCCGCCGCGGGCGTGGCCATCACCCTCTTCCGCGAGCGCGACGTACTGTTCGACGGCGTCACCGATGACGATGGCCGCGCGCGCGTCCTCGAACCCGATCGCGTGAAGCCGGGCGTGTATCGCATCGTGTTCGATACGGGCGCGTACAACCCGGGCGGATTTTTTCCGGAGGCGACGATCGTGTTTCGGGTGGATGACGTGGCGCAGCATTACCACGTGCCGCTGCTGCTCAGTCCATTCGGGTATGCGACGTATCGAGGGAGCTAGCCGGCACGGGCGGCCGCGCTGCCGGCACGGCCGGCCGCGCTGGTTGCTCCGCCGAGTGGCACGTACGGCTGCCAAGTGGGAGTTGACATGCTGACACTGTTGCGCTTCATGATCCTCGCGGTCTTCGCGATCATTCCGTCATCGATCGCGTGCGCCCAGGAGATCGCGTCGAAAGATGATCACGCGATTGCACGAGTGGTCGCAGCGCAGGCGCTGCAGGATCTCGTTCGCAATTGGAGCGTCGAGGTGGATGCCGCGGAAGTGGTGATCGCGGATCGCCTGTCCGGCTGCAGCCTGCCGCATGGCGCGAGCGAAACAGAACGAGTCAGCGATGCTTACACTCGGTCGGCAAATGGCGAGATCGTCGAGAGCGCGGAATTGGAGTATCGCGCTCCATCGTTCGACTCGGATCTCGTCATCTCTCCGACCTCGACGATCCCGAAAGAAATCGTACGATGGTGCTGGGGCTCAGTCGCGACCGTGCGTCTTTCGTCGATGACGCTCGACGCGGCGATCCAGACGGTCATGGAAGATTCGGACGTGATCGACTCCGAGTTCCGCAAAGATCCGGAAGCGTGGAAGCGTCGCCATCCATTGGCGGTCGGCCTCCTGTCTCTCGGCCGGCCGGTTTACTCCGAGGATCGCACCGTGGCGGGTGCGTCCTTTTCGCGCCTCCGGAACGGGTTCGGTGGAGGCGTCTTCTTTTGCCTGCTGCAGCGAACGGGCAATGACTGGAAGGTTCTGTGGAAGCAGGGGATCCTCATCGAGTGACGCCTCGCAGCTAAGGGAGGCAGTTGAAAGCTCCCGACGTTCGCGGACAGGGACTCCATCCGGGTATCAGTCTCGATGACAACGCCGCCCTTCTCGAGTTGATGGAAGGCGCACCGCGAAGACGCCGCCGCTGATCACGAGCGGCTCCGGTCGATCTACGCCTGTCTCCGCCGCCCCGCCAATATCTTCACGAACGACCGTGACCGCAGCTCCTCCAACGTCAGTCCCGTCGCCAGTGCTTCATCCTCCGTCAGCGCGCCGCTGTTGATGCCGCGGATGAAGTAGTTCAGCAGTCCTTGTCCCGTTGCGGCGTCATCGAAGACGTCGCCAACGAGTGTTGCCTGTCCTGCTTTCTCCATGAAATTGCGGAGGCGTTCGGTCGCGGGTTTGAGGCCGCTGAGGAAGAACGAATAGACCGCTGCGTAACGCGTCGGGAGTTGGGCGGGGTGGAGGTCCCAGCCCTGGTAGTAGGCGTGGACGAGGGAGTGGCGGATGTGATCGACGTGGAGTTTCCAGGCGCGATGGATGGTGTCGCGGTCGCCGATCGGGAGGACGTTCGTCGCGCCGTCGGAGAGCCAGAGGCCGCTGCCGGCGTAGGCGACCTGCATCATGTGTCGCGCGAAATCACACGCGGGATGATCCATCCGCTGTTCCGCCGCGGTGATGTTGCAGCTGGCGGTGTAGTCGTACGTGCCGAAGTGGGCGGCGACGGCGCGGCCGCGCGCGGCGTCGAGGAACTGCGGGAGGTTCGACTCCCCTTTCGCGCTGAGAATCGACTGCGTGGTCTCGATCATGAACTCGAGACGCAGCGTTCCGGGCGCGAGTCCGAGTCGCGGCTCCATCGCGTCGAAGACGTCGGCGAGGAGCGTGACCTGTTCCGGCAGCTGGATCTTCGGCAGCGTGATGACGAAGTTCGATGGCAGCGTTCCGCCGGTTTCGGTGAGTAACGTGCTCACGACGATGTCCATCGTGCGCAGACCGCGACGCATCAGTTCCTGCGTGAACGGTTTGATGCGAATGCCCGAGAACGGCGGAAGCGTTCCGTTGCGCATGCCGATCGCGAGCTCGCGCGCGACGATTGCGGCGTGCCCATCTTCTTCGTCGTCGGAACGATTACCGTAACCGTCCTCGAAATCGACGCGGAAGTCTTCGACCGGCTCGCGCTGCAGTTTCTCGGTGACGCGCTGCCAGATGATTTCCGCGTGCGAGTCATCGAGTCCGATGGCGCGTCCGAACGTGAACGGATCGACGCCATGCTCATCGAGAACCTGCCGCGCTTTTTCGCCGAGCTTGCGCGCGGTGTCGGACTTGAACAGATGCGCGCCGCCGTACACGGTGTGCACGGGCTGCCGCGCTCCCGCGTCGCCGGGAAAACGGCGCATGAACGGAACGAGCGCGGCGTTCAGCGGCGCACTCAGCGTCTCGACTTCCTGAGAGCTCAACGTGGTTTTCATGAGCGAATCATCATCACGGCAGCGGCCCCGATTGCAAGTGCCAGCATCATCAGCGCCGCAAACGAAAGCGTCGGCACCTCGGCGGGACCGGCAGCGACGGCGTCATCGTTGACGATCGTGCCGAGGCCCGTTCCGTCGGCGATGGTCACGCCGTTCGGGTTCGTGAGCGTGACGGTGAACTGCTCGTTCGGCTCCTGATCGAAATCGCCGGCGACCTGCACGGTGACCTGTCGCGTGAGCGATCCGAACGGCGTGAAGACGAGCGTCGTCGGGAAGAGCGTCAGATAGTCGGTATTCGCGGTCGCGGTTCCGGGGACGGACTGCACCAGGACGCTCACATTCGTTCCGGGTGCGGACGAGAGCGTGACGTTGAACGTGAAGATCGTGCTGCCGCCGTTGCCTTCGTTCGCGGAGAAGTCGCTGATGGAGATCGAAGGCTCGGGCGCGACGAGCGCGAGGTCGGGCGACATCGCCGCGAGGAAGCCATCGGAGTCGCCGCCCGCAAAGTCATCGATCGCGCCGCCCCCAACGCCGGGAAATCCGGGCGACTCATCGTAGCCGCCAACGTAGATGATTCCGTTCGGTGCCTGTGCCATACCGAACGCGGATTCGTTGATCGGACCACCGAGCCATGTCGCCTGTTCGAGCGTCGCGAGATCGGTGCTGAGCCGCGCCACGAACGCATCCGCCTGACCAGGCGAACTGGCGTTGTTCTCCTGGAAGCCACCCGTCGTTCCCGGCAGCGTCGGAGAGGTCGAGTGGCCGGTGATGAAGACCGCATCGTCGGACACGACCAACCATACGAGGCTGCCTCTTCATCGTCGGAACCGCCGTAATAGGTGGCGTTGACGACGCTGGTGAGCGTCGGCGAGAAGCGCGCGACCCACAGATCGAAAAGCCGCGCCGGGGGTCGGCTGCGCGCCGCCCGCGGTGCCGGGCGCGCCTGAGCCGCGTCCGCGTCCCATGACGAAGATGTCGCCGAAGTGCTCGGCGGCGGTGAAGGCAGACCACGGCGCGAAGGTGACGTTGTAGTAGGTCGACTGCACGATCGTCGAAAGGTCGAGCGAGAGGCGGCTGACGAACGCGGCAGCGAAGATCTCGCCTGGATCCAGCGTGGCCTGCACGCCGCCGGCGGTGTTCGGGAAGTCGTGTGAATCCGACGAGCCGATCACGTAGATCGAATCGGCAGTAGCTACCGGATGACCCGATGCGCCGTCGTCGTCGCTGCCGCCGAGGTAGGTGGCGCGGGTGAGCGTGCCGAGGTCGATGGAGAAGCGGGCGACGAATGCGTCGGAGTCGCCGCTCAACGCCGTCTGCGCCGCACCGGTCGTACCGGGAAGCGTTCCGCCGGTATAGCCGACGGCATAGATCGAGTTGTTCGCGAGCGTGAGTCCGGAGATCTGTTCGATCTCCGCGCTGCCGAAGTAGGTGGCGCGCATGAGCGTCGACAGATTCAGCGAAAGGCGCGCGATGAATCCGTCCGTCGCGGTTCCTCCGCCAAATGTCGGAAATGCGCCGGACGCAGTGCCGGGGAAATTCGGGCTGTCGGTGTTACCGGCGATGTAGATCGAATCTTCCGTGACAAGGAGCGCGGGACCGAAGTCGGTGTTGTTGCCACCGAGATATGTGGCGCCGATGAGCGTGGTGAGGTCGAGGCTGAACGCGGCAATGTAGGCATCCGATTCGACGCCGCCCGAGGCCGCGGTCGGCTGTGCGCCGCCGGCGGTGCCGGGGAAGTTTCCGCTCGTGCCGCCGGAGACGTAGACGCGATCCGTTCCGATGGCGACGCCGAACACCGCTTCCGCACCGGAGCCGCCGACGTACGTCGATTGCAACAACGGATCGATGAATACGGTGCGTTTCGCATCGTGCTTGCCGAGGGTGAATGAGTACGACTTGCCGCGGAGTTTGTAGGCGACGTCGACGGGCGTCTGCGTGTCGCCCGACATCTGCCATGCAATCGGCGGCGAGAGGCGCAGGTCGCCTGCCCCGGTGGCGATTTTCAATCTGCCATCGCGTTCGATCGATAAAGAGCGTGCGCCTTCGAGTCGCACGCGAATCGCATTCGACGACGCGCCGGGCGCGAGACTTCGAAGAGGCGCTCGATACCGCCCTGCCGCAAGCGCAGCTCGCTGATGATGCCGGGAGCGGCGGCGAAACGGAGACTCTCGAACGCGCGCAAACGCGCGGCTTGTGATCCGTGGAAACGCGAGATCGAGACCGGTGAAGGTTTGCCGGGCATCGGCAACGTCGATACGCCCTCGAGCACTTCGACGAGCGACCAGCCGCGATCCTTCTCGCCGCGCAGCGCGTGCACGATGCCGTCGGTCGTGACGAACACGCCGCCGGTTGCGAAATTACCGACGTAGGCAACACTGGACGGATAGCGGCCGCCGTTCTCTTCGAAAGGCCACATTGCTGCGGGCGAGATCGAGGCTGCTGCGTGTGCGAATGCGGCAATGCAGAGCGTCAGCGTGCTGACGATCAGGGGTCTCCGGATGTGCATAGCCACAAACAGTGGTTTTTTATTGCTTGCGAATGATGTGGGCGATGCCCCAGCCGACGAGCGTCAGCACCGAGAGCGTGATCCAGCCGCGATCCCCGTAAAGCGCAACCGGAGCGTGGTTGCTGATCATGATCATCACGACCGGAATGACGAGATAGGTGTTGTGCTTGGAGCGGAACTTGGCGCGTTCCGCGAGCACGGGATCGGGCTCTCGCCCTTCGCGCGCCGCGGCCACCATGATCTTCTGCGCGGGGATGATGCGTTGCCAGACGTTGTTCGCCATCAACGTTCCGAGAACGGCGCCGACGTGCAGGAACGCAGCACGATTGCTCATCACCTGCGGCAACCACCACGCCAGCGCAACCAGCAAAGCAAACGAGATGACGATCGCCAGCGGCTCTTTCTTCGCCAGCGGTGAGAGCCACAGCAGGTCGTAGACGATCCAGCCGACGAGCATCACACCAATGCCGATCGCCATCGCGATCGCTTTCGACGGCTTACCCGGATCGCCATCCATCAATGCGCCGCCCATGTAGTAGACGACGATGAGCAGCAGCACGCCGCTCAGCCACGTAATGGCCGCTTCCCACTTGAACCAGTGCAGCGTGTGCGACGCCGACGGCGTCTTGGTTTTCTTGACGACGTAGAAGCCGCCGCTGTGCACCATCCACACTTCATCGGGATCGGTCGTGTGGAAACGGCGATCGAGCCACGTGAAGTAGAACGTGGCGCCAACCCACATGATGCCGGCGAAGACGTGCGTCCATCTCAGGGCGAGGTTTAGCCATTCTTGCGTGGTGTAGTTCATGATTGCTCGTTCTTCGTTCTAACGTGAAAGTCTTAGAGGTTTAGAGTCGTAGAGTCTTAGAGGAACACCCGCGAGTGGGTTTGCCTCTCCTCTAAGACTCTACGACTCTAAGCCTCTAAGACTCTAAGCCTCTAAGACTCCTCATCGCGCGGCCGCTGCCCCTCGCCGCGAGTACTCCGTGAGCCGCATCAGGATCTCCTCGTTGGTGGCCGGGAGGCGCAGCTGGGCGATGTCGCCGTTCGACACGAAGCCGAGGGCGTGTTTCACCGCGCACCAGACCGAGATGGCCATCAGCAGCGGAGGCTCGCCGACGGCTTTGCTGCCGGCGACGTTGATCGGGTTGTCGTGCTCGATCCAGTTCATGGAGAATTCGGGCGGCAGGTCGTTGATGCTGGGGATTTTGTATGTGGTCGGTGAGTGCGAGAGCAGCTCGCCTTTCGATGTGTAGCGAAGCTCTTCCGTCGTCACCCAGCCGAGGCCCTGAATGAAGGCACCGATGAGCTGGCCGCGATCGACGCCGGGATTGATCGGCGTTCCGATGTCCATCAGCACGTCGGCGCGCACGACTTTCAGATCGCCGGTGAAGCGATCGATCAGGACTTCAGCGCACGCGGTGCCCATCGTGAAGTAGAGGAAGGGCGACCCGCGGCCGCTCGTCCAGTCCCAGTCGAGGCGCGGCGTCGCGTAGAAACCGCGTTCGCCGAGGGAGACGCGTTCCTGATAGGCGAGCTTGACGAGGGCTTCCCATGAGAGCGATTCACCGTAGTGCTTCGCGAGCTCGTCGAGACGCGCGCGGATGCGGCGGCAGGCATCGACGGCAGCGCTGCCGTTGAGATCTGCAGCGCTCGAGGCGGCGCTCGCGGAGGTGTTGTTGTTCTTTTCGGTCGAAGTCTGCATCACGACGACGCGCTCGATCGCGACGCCGAGCGTGTCGGCGGTGAGCTGGCGGATCTTCGTGTTGACGCCCTGGCCCATCTCGGTCGCACCGGTCGAGACCTGCACGCTGCCGTCGAGGTAGACGTTGACGAGCGCGTTGGCCTGATTGAGGAACTTGGTGTTGAACGAGATGCCGAACTTCACGGCCGTCATCGACAGCCCTTTGAGGTGCGTCTTGGAGTTTTCGTTGAATGCGCGAATGGCGTTCATCCGCGCGCGATAGTCGGTGCGCTCTTCGAGCTCGGTGAAGAGACGCGGCAGCGTGTTGCGCGCGACGACCTGTTCGTACGGCGTGGTGTTGCGCGATTCGACGCCGTAGCAATTCACGCGGCGGATATCGAGGGCGTCCTTTTTCAGGAACGCCGCGATCTCTTCCATCACGTTCTCGATGTTGGCGACGCCCTGCGGTCCGCCGAATCCGCGGAAGGCTGTATTCGGCGGCATGTTCGTGCGGCAGACCGTGCCGCGAATCTCGATGTTCGGGAGGTAGTACGCGTTCTCCGCGTGCGTCATCGCGCGCGCCATGACTGCGGGCGAGAGATCGGCGAAGGCGCCGCCGTCCGAATAGAAGTCGACGAAGAACGCCGTGATCTCGCCGGTGCGCGTGAAGCCGACGCGGAAGCGGCTTTCGAACGGGTGGCGTTTCCCCGTCACGTGCATGTCGGTGTCTTTGTCGAAGACGATGCGTGCGGGCCGTTTCGTCGTGCGTGCGGCGAGCGCCGCCATCGCCGCGGGATGGGTCGCCTGTGATTCCTTGCCGCCGAACGCGCCACCCATCCGTTTCGTGTTCACCACGACCTGACTCATGTCGATGCCGAGAAGGTGCGCGAGCGATTCCTGCACTTCGGTCGGATGCTGCGTCGATGAATGTACGGTCAGCGAACCATGCTCGCCGGGATAGACGAGTGCGGCTTGTGATTCGAGGTAGAAGTGATCCTGTCCCGCGTTGCGGAACACGCCTTCGAGCGTGTGCTCCGCGGATGCGAACGCGGCTTCGGCATCGCCGCGTCGGATGTAGCGCGTCTCGCCGATGAAGCTTTGTGCGGCGATGGCGTCCTCGATCGTAAGGATCGGCTGCAGCGGCTCGAGATCGACTTTGATTGCTTTCTTCGCCGCGAGAATCGCTTCGCGCGTTTCGGCCGCGATGACGACGATCGGCTGTCCGATGAACGAGCAGAGGTTTTCCGCGAGCAGCGGCTCGTCATGAACGATCGGGCCGAGGCGGTTGTGGGCGAGATCGCGGTACGTGTAGAGCGCGACGACGCCGGGGATCGAGAGCGCGTCGCCGAAATCGATGCCGCGGATGAGCGCATGCGCGAGCGGGCTCCAGACGAAGTCGACCGTGAGCTCGCCGGGCATGATCGGCAGGTCGTCGATGTACATCGACTCGCCGGTCACGTGACCGCGGGCGGAGTCGTGGGGAACGTCAGTGCCTACGTAACGCATGCGTCGTAATAGAACCTGCTGAGAATGTTTTCCGCCAGTTGCAGGCGGAATTCGCGCGAGCCGCGCACGTCGGAGATCGGTGCGATCTCGTCGCGTGCGATCTCACCCGCCGCTGCAAAAGTATCGAGCTTGAACGGCTGGCCTGCGAGGAACTCTTCGGTCTTGCCGAGGCGGAGAACGACGGGGCCGACGCCGCCGTAGGCGATGCGCATCGAGTCGACGCGTCCGTCGGTCCTGCGCATCAGCATCGCGGCAGTGAACGTCGAGATGTCGAGGTGACTGCGTTTCGAGATTTTGTAAAGGCGCAGCGTTTCGCCGTCGCGCGGGAGCGGGATGTGGATGCGCGTGATGATCTCGTCGGGGCGCAGGTCCAGTTTCTTGTAGCCGAGGTAGAAGTCGCGGATCGGCACCATGCGTGCGCCGTTGCTGCCAGTCAGCTCGAGCGATGCGTGCGTGACGAAGAGGAATGGCAGCGTATCGGCGATCGGGGACGCGTTGGCGATGTTGCCCGCGAGGGTGCCCGCGTTCTTGATTTGCGGCGAGCCGAAACGATCCATGATCTCGGACATCGACGGCACGAGCTCGCGAATCGCGGATTCGAAACGCGCGAGCGAGACGCGGCCGCCGGCAATGAGCGTGTCGCCTTCGACGGTGATGTCGGAGAGCCCGTCGACACCGTCGAGCGAGAGCACGGCCGCGGGCGTGAAGTTGCGTTTGGTGCGCCAGACGCCGAAATCGGTCGCGCCCTGCACGATCACGGTATCGGGATGATCGCGTTTGAATGCGATCGCGGAGTCGAGATCGACCGGCTTCGCGAAGTTGTCGAAGGCGACGGGATCGTGCTCGACTTGCGCGATGGCTTCGAGAATGGGAGCGCTCGAATAGAGCTGCTCGATCTTCGGCTGATCGACGGTTTCTCTGGCAGCGTTGATGATCGATTCGTAGCCGGTGCAGCGGCAGAGATTGCCGGTGAGTGCGCGGCGTGCGTCGGTCGCGTTTTCCTCGCACATCGCCGCCATCGCCATCACGAAGCCGGGCGTGCAGTAGCCGCACTGCGCGCCGTGGCAGCGCACCATGGCCTGCTGCAGCGGCGTCAGCTCACCGCCGCGCGTGAGGCCTTCGACGGTGACGACGTGCGCGCAGTCGAGCTGAAAGACGAACTGGATGCACGAGTTGACCGCGCGATAGACGAGACCGTCGTTCTCGCGGCGCCCGATCAGGACCGTACACGCGCCGCAGTCACCTTCCTCGCACACGATCTTCGTGCCGGTGGCGCGCTGGTCCTCGCGCAGGAATCGCGAGAGAGTCTGGAACGCGCGCGCACCACCGATGCGGTGCGGGATGCCGTTGACGTGGACGAGAACATGATCACGCATGACTTGGTGCGCGATTGTAACCGGGCACGGCCCGGTGCGCTGGTTGCTGCCGGCACGGCCGGCT
>DASYLL010000319.1:0-2235 GCA_036009605.1 Thermoanaerobaculia bacterium
ACGCGATCAACAAAGGCCTGCGCCACGCGACAGGAGATGTCGTGACCTGGTTCGGCGCGGATGACGTCTACGCACCCGGTATCTTCGCGGCGATCGAAACTGCGTGGCGTAGCAACCCGCGTGCAATCTACGCGGCGTCCGTCGCGAACTTCTATTCGCGCGGCCGGCAGATTCTCTATCGTCCTCACGGGCTCTCGCTCGCAAACGTCGTCCAGTACTGGCAACTCCGCTCCGTGTGGCACGACCCCGGATTGTTCTGGTCCCGCGACGTGATCACGCGCACCGGCGAGCTCGATGCCTCGCTGCGATACGCCTTCGACTACGACTACCTCGCCCGCGCCCTGCAACACGGCAGCGTCGAGTACGTCGACTGCGTCGCCGCCGGCTTCCGCCTCCATCGCGATTCAAAGACCGTCGCGCAAAGCGAACGGATGATGGCCGAGACCGCGACCGTGAGCCAACGCTACTGGCCGCTCCTCGCTGATGTCGATCGCGAAGGCTTCGAGCGCAGCGAGCACGCGGTACGCGTGCGACGCGGAGCGTCGCAGGTCATTCGCGGGCGGGGGGAGGGCCTTGCGCTCCTGCGTCGCGCACTGCGCGACCGGCCGGTTACGACTCTGGCTCAGTTGGCGTTGCTGGTGCCGACGGTGTTGGTGGAGCGGCTTCGACGGTTGTTGCCTACGCGGTATTTTTGAGTTCGCTACTCCTTTGCGACTTCTTCCGTGGCCGCCGGCAGGAAGGAATCTGACGCTTGGCATCAATGCCAAGTTTTCGATGGGAAGCACCTCGCGGTCCCGTACCATTTCTGACGATTACACACGGGCATCGACGAACGCAGAGTCGCTCGGCTCTGTGCAGCTCGAGCAGCGTTTTCGGGGGGAGGAACGTGTTGGCGCTGGGTCGGGTCGCTGGCCAGCCAATGTCGCGCGGTAGCGCCTCACATTTGTCCGAAGAGCTGGGCGCGCATCCGTGATGCTGGGGGCTGACGATGGATGTCTCATTTCACGAGGCTACGTTTATTTCGTTCTCGGGCGACTCGTCGGGATCCGGTTACGACTTGATGATGACCAACACACCCCGCCCATCGTAGGTGAACGATCGCGTTTGCGTCCCTTCGACCGCCGCGGTCGAAACGCTCTTCAGCCGATCCTGCATCGTTGCCAACGTAGTCGAAACGTCCGCGCCGGAAGTACCCGAGGGTTCGGTCACACTTCCAGAGGTGTCCCTCCTTGTCGAGCCCTACAACAGTCGCTTCACACGTCATCGGTTCCATCGTGCCGGCCGACTGCATGGCTGGCCACGATTAACAGTCGGAGCTTACGCGTTCATGTGGTTCAGACGCTGACTTGATTCTGTACGCATCCATGATCCGTGCACCGGTTGTTCTTTTGTAAACGAACTGACTGACTTTGATCGAAGCATAATTTCGCAGGTTTTACCGTGCGACGCGTGTGGCTAGTGCGATCGTCGTTTCACCTCGCCCCTGAATTTCTTCGTCCCGGAGAATGCCGCAATAGAAAATGGGATGACATACCATGAGTCCGAAGAAGGCCTCATCGGCATTCATCCATAGAGCGCGTTCCAGTACGACACGGCCGAATTGATCGGTAGTCCCGACGTGCGCTGCTCCCTCCGCGCGGACGATGTATATAGCGGCACCGGGTAGCCTCGTCATATTGTCAGAGGCGGTGATCACAGTAATCGCCAATAAGGACAAGGAGGTCTCCTGTTGCGCTGCCACCGCAATGGCGCCTCCGCTCACTCGTGTTTTCGTCGTGCTGCATCCGAGCACAAGTAAGACAAGCGCATACTTGAACGTTTTCGACATTCTATGGCCTCACGGGAATCAGCTGATCAACGAGGTTCCGCGCGTCTTTAGGGGACATATCTGGCTTTTCCGCGGCGACCGCCTGCCCCGCCTTTTCGGCAGGTCCGGTTGCGCTCGTTGGCACATCGCCTGCCTCCATCGCCGCCACTCCGCCAGTCCGAAGTGCATTCGCATGGGAAAATTCGTGAGCGGCCGTGGTTGTGCCGCTCTTGTCTGGATGGGCTTTCGAGATCGCATTCGGGTCGAATGTTATGGTTCCGCCCACCCACGACGCTCGCGGCGCGGCGCCGCGTCCGCCGCAAGCGTGCGATTAAGCCGCACCACGAACGTGCGGAGGGTTGCGCGGGGGGCGTGCAGCGACGACAACACGAGCCACGGGCCGGGTGGGAAGCCGCCGGCGCGGGGGG
>DASYLL010000320.1:0-16734 GCA_036009605.1 Thermoanaerobaculia bacterium
ACGGTCACGTTCCGCTTCGCGCGCGTTGCGAACGCCGTGGCGGTGGCGTGGGTGGGCGGGCGCTGCTACGACGGCTCGTCAGTGTCGATATAGAAGATCAGCGCTGTTCCGGTTCGCTGATCGTCCTCGCGGAGTCGACGAACTTCCGCTGCCTCAAATTGCGGCATGATCGTCGTCCCGCCGACGACCTCATCGACATACTGGTCGTGGGCTTTTACCGCTTCGATAGCTTTTCGGATTGCATCATCACGATCCAAAGCGTTGACAACCCTCCAGCTGTAAACACCTCCAATCGCGACTGATCCGTCTACATCACGGATCGGAAGGTCGAAGCCGTGCACGTAGACGGCGTATCGTTCGGCCCGTGGTGTATCGAAGCTTTTACCGGTGGTCATCGATCCTGCCAGCGTCATCGCGGTGGATTCGTTTCGTCTTCCAGTGCTCGGAACACTTCACGGCGCTCCTCATCCGTCAAGTCTTCGATCGGCTTGTCAAAGAGACTTTGAGCTTGAGAAGCGAAGCGCGCACCGAACGCCGTCTCATCAGCCGCGTTGGCAGCTTCCGCGTCAGTCGCCGCGCCGATAGTTGGGATGAGCCCAATCAATGCCTTGACGACTTCATAGCCTATTTGCCCCCCAGAAGCCTTCTCAGGCTGCCAATGTTCAATCCGCTCCGGGTCGCCCCGCTCCTGCCGTTTGAGCGCATGAGGCCCATCGCGATAGACAGTGTCGTCAGGAAATGCCTCGTTACCCGCTACTTTCGCGTCGTGCGAAGCCTTCGGCCCCCTCACCTTCACGGCGTGCGATCCTTCTGGAGCTTTCCGGATGGCTTGCGCACGCGTGGCGCGGCGATAGATTCCCTTCACAGTCTTTACGAACCACTCGGTCTTAGCCCGCCCATCAGGGTCGACGTACCGCAGCGGATTGTTCCCCGCATAGGTGTATCGATTCCAAGTCTGCGGTTGGTTTGGATCAATGCTTTCCTTCGCCGGATCGACGGATAAGAACCGCCCCAAAGGCACCGACTTGTTAATCTAGAGCCTGTGGCTGCCCCGACGATCGGCACGCCTGAGACAGCATTGCCGAACTAATGACCAAGTCAGCGCAAAAAGAATAGGGGGCCCGGGCATTTGATTGAAAGCAGTCTTCATATACGCGTTCAACCCGTTTCACCGCATCACAGGTGACAGCCGTCTTTCGTGGTGTTTGCTCCAAGAATCGGAGCATGGATACAACCTCGCGGCCATTACCATTGTCCATCCTCATTTTGAGGAGTTCCGACTCGATCTGTGGCGTCACATCCCACGCTTCGAGTTGCGTCAGGTTCAGAATTACGAAGCCACGCAACGGGTCCGACGAAATACGGCTAACATTCAGATCAACCGCATGCTGATCTCGCAGCGTTGCAAGGGTTTGCAAGGCGGCCGAGACCGCCACGATGTTCGCCCACGACCCAGCGGGCTCATCGAATCTCATGCGCGCTATCGCGCGCACATCTTCGCTGTGCTCTATTGCGTGAAAACGGGCGATCACGTCGAATGCCGCTTCGTGTTCATCATCCGAGAATCGATGTTGGCGCGCACGAATATCCGCCAAGACCGACTCAATCAGCAACTCCGTGGACCGGTTCAGGGTCGTGGCAGTCCTAAGCCTTTCGGCGACAACGACCGACGAACACGCTCCGCTTACGAGTATGTATAGTGCGGCGACGCATGCAGCAGCGAACGGCTTGTACATTACCTTTATCTAACTCCGGGGGAGTTATTAAGCAGATCAGTGACATCGCGCGTGATCTCTAGGACGGTGTCGCCGCTTGCTAACTCGGTTCCGACCAACTGTTCGAATTGTTTCGCGTTGGTTGATTCAAATGCGTTGGGTCCTGCTGCAGAATTTGGATAGACACCCGCCTCGCCCGCTTTTACTCGTTGTGCGAGAGTCTTGTTAGTATCCAGAATTTCTGTTATGTGCGCACCTTCGTGCGCTACAAGTTTTGTTTTAACATCCAAAGCGTTGAATGTCGGGATATCACTGAAGCTCACGACGCGCGTGACGCGACCTTGTGCATCGACCTGAGGCGGCTGCTGAGTGCTATCGGCGCGGGTGCCCGGCTTTGCACTGTTTGCTGGTCGAATCAGCCAGTACACCCTGCTGTCTCCGGCCAAGCGATTGTACATTGTCGCGAATGCGACGCTGTGTTTCCGCCCGTGATTAACAGCGGACTGCATGCCAGGCGCGACATGAACATCTCGGCCGTCTGGATCAACATATTGGAGCGGGTTGTTGAGGACGTACGTATACCGATTCCATCGCTGAGGTTGCGGCAGCGCCCGCTTCACGTCCATCACCGGATCGACAGATAAGAAGCGCGCCAACCCTGACGCGTTCGTCGTACTAACGTCGCCGTAACCCTGACGCATGCTCGCGTTAGCTCGCTCGCCGGCGGACGTTCGAACGGAGCAAGAACGTCGGAGACCCGGATGCGAGTTTCGGACAACGGCTCGACGATCGACGGTCGATCAGTATCGTTCCGCCTGAAGCGCCGCTGAGCTTCCCTGTTGTTGAGTCATGCGTCCAGTCTGCCGCGAATATGCCACCGATGAAATTCCGACCGGACGGCATCTGGCCCTTCGCAACGTAAACAGGCGGATTGATCCGATGATAGGCAACCGTAACCCAAAGGTAGCACGTTGTCCTATCGATTGTATGAGTGCTCGTCCAGTGGGGCGCATCAACGTGCGGATGAGAAACTCGCGCACGGCTGCTGAGTTGTTTAACGCCGGTTCCGACTTGCTATTGCGGACGCGGTCGATGGGCAGCACAATCTCGCCGAGTCAGTCACTGCCGTCCTGTGCCGCTTACGGGACAACTGCCAGACGTTCACGAGACGCCCGAAGCAGAAACTCGTCGCAGCCGTATTCGCCGCAGCTTTGAGGAATGGCTAGCTTTACCCAACCGGTGAGGGTTGCATCGCCAGGAGTAAGTTCGCGCACCATCAACTCTTCCGACCATTCAAGTTTCTCCGTCGGCGCCAATGTAAACTTACGCCGACAGGTTGGATGGTCGACACTCTCGAAATTCTGCCGTACTACACCGCTCACCCACAGATCGAATCCAGCGCCGAACGTTACGCAGCCACGTACGGGACTGGGTCCTGTGTTGCTCAACACGTAAACGACTTCAATCGTGTCTCCGATGCGCAACACCTCTCGTACTGGCTTCGCAGTCAAGCTTAGATGCTCAAACGAGGATTTCGCCTGATTTAACGAACAACCTGCGAACAGAGCAGCGATGGATAACAAAGACCCTAGCAGTATTTTCATGGGTGTGGTGGCTCGATGATGTCTTTATAGGCTTCGGCTTCTTTCTCCAGCGGTCGATCATCATGGGCCGTCAGCTGCCCATCTACCATGATCACATCATTCGCACCCAATGCGAGGTATCGATCGGTATTGGCCGCCGCTCCTTCGGCGTGTCCGAGCTCATGAAGTGCCACAGATTGTTCGTGCTTGCTACCGGGCGTCACGCTGTCATCAATTGTCAATGTCGCCCGCAGCAGCACAGAACCGCTGAGGAACTTACCAGTTGCCGGTAGCAGGGCGCTGTCGTCCTGCTTCGCGCCGGAACTCACGATCTTGTCCACGTCGTAACGTGGGTCGTACTTGCCTTTGAACTCACCTTTCGCCTTCGTTTTCCCGTCAATATCGAGACCAGCACTTCCTCTCTGAATGTGAAGATCCGGTGTGCCTGCTCCTCGATATCTGCCGAGCGTGGCTCGTACTTGCGCATGACGCGCTTCCAGCCGCTTGAAGAATATTTCTGTTCTCTTGTCGCCGAACGTGACCTGCGCGCGGCCATCAGGATCCACGTTCTTCAGCGGATTATTCGATACGTACGCGTATCGATTCCAACGCTGAGGTGAAAGCACCGCCTGCGTAATCGCTACTACCGGATCGACGGATAAGAACCGTCCCATTCTTATGCTTCGCGGTTCCGCTCCTTGTATGCGGATGTCGATGTAGCACAATGAGTTGAGCGAGGCCGGCCCGATGGCGAGGGTGGTGCCGCGGCAGAGTGCTTTTTCGGCGAAGAGCACGAGGAAGACGGCCGCTAAGAAGAAGGTCAGCTTGCGCACGAGTCGAGCTCGATTCTACTCCGGCGGCCTGTCGCTCACGTCCCATTTCGAGCCGCGGGAACGGATCGGAGACCGCTCGCCGGCGGGCGTTGATGCTCGCTCGGATGTGAGCGGCGTGAGCCTTCTTCAGCTCGACGGGGATGACGTTGAGGTACTTCTGCGTCGTGCTGATCTTCGCGTGGCCGAGGAGTTGCTGCACCTCGCGCACGCCTGCGCCGTTCTCCAGTAGATGGATTGCGCAGGAGTGCCGGAGCACGTGCGGCGTGACGTGCTTCTGGATGCCCGCGCCGCGGATCGCCGGCGCGAGGATGTAGCGCGCAACGCCGTGGATGGTGCGGCGGTTCCCCAAGTCGTCGACGAAGAGAGCACGCGCGTCGCTCGGTGCGGCAACACGGCGCGTCTGCACGTAACGCTGCGTGAGTTTCGCGGCGAGGCGGCCGATCGGCACGACGCGGTCCTTCTTCCCTTTGCCCTGGCGGATGAGCAGCGTGCGGCCAGCGAAGTCGACGTCAGAGAGGTCGAGGCGGATCAGCTCACCGAGATCCACGCATTTTCAACGCAAGACGTGCTGAGTTACATTGATCCGGTGTTAGGCCGTCCACACGCAGTGATGCACGTCTGTTCATAGGAATGACGGGACACTCAACCTGCCGGCGTGGCAAGCAGCTTCCGCTTAACCGGCAAGATGATATTGTTCGTTCTCTCGAGATCGACGTCGATGGACGACACGACGAACTCGATGTTGCGCGTGGAAGTTCGGTAAAGGTATTGCTCTTCCCGCGACGACCATTTCGTGTGCTCATGCGTCAGGAGTGGCCAAGCCAATGCAGTATCGGGGTTCTCTATTGACCACTGAGGATTGTACAGGCCGACGCGCACAAGACAGTCGGCCGTCTCAGGTGTACCGTCATGATCCATCAGGCCGGCCTCCCAATGGTCTCTAAACTGGCCCACAAAATCGTCACGCGTCAACGTCGCAACGCCTGACCAATCCGTCTTAGGAAAATAAATGCGGTAAGGGTTCTTCTGCCCGGCGGTCACCGTCAACTCCACGATCAAGCCACTCAGATCGATCTCGTTCTCACACTCGACGCGCACGCGAATCTGTTCTGGGATTCTCATTATCTGAAGAAATCAAGAACCCGATCCCACACACTTCGATCAAGTGGTTTGATCTCGTTCGGCTTTACAGGGATTGGTCTATCTGTCACCGCTTGCGATCCTCCTCCAGTCGCCGTCGGCCCGGAAGGCGCTGGCTGGAGCCCGCCCGGCACGCGACTTTGCGGCACCGTCGCGGCGTGCGTAGGTCTAACGGGCAATGAATAGTTTGATTGTGCAGCCTCCGAGCTGTTCAGGGGCTTATCTGTGGTCACGTGTGTCGGTCGCGGATTTCCTTGTGCGTCTGTGTTCGGGATACTGTGCGTATTGCTCGCAGTTCTGGCTTCGCCTTCGCCCATGTACCTAGTTATGGTTTGAGCTGTACTGAACGCTGTTCGGATGAGCGACCCCGACGCTTGAAGCAGGAGAGCACCTTCGATGTAGAACGCCGTCTTAATATACGGCGGCGCGTTCCCTACGTCGGCTTCCCTCAGCGACTTCTCTTTGTAAAACGTTCGATACCGGCCGTCGGGATCGGTGAATTTCAGGGGATTGTTCGAGACGTATGCATAACGGTTCCACGTTTGTGGCTCATGCAACGCTTCCTCGAGATCGAGCGCCGGATCGACGGATAAGAAGCGTCCCCACCCTGACGCATTCGTCGTACTAACGTCGGCGTAAGCCTGATGCAGTGCTCGATTTAGCGGGCTCGGAACCGGACGTTCGAAGGGAGCAAGAACGTCGGAGACCCGGATGCGAGTTTCGGACAAGATGTCGGCGGCCGGCGGCGCGGCATCGAGCATCGAGGCGCGCGAGATCGATGCGCCATCGAGCACCGACACGCGCGGGATCGACGCAAAAGACGTGGCCGCACAGAAAATGGCCACGATGAAGAAGAGAGCTCTTCTCATCGAGGAAGACTTTAGCAGCTAAAGGAAGGAAGGCAGTTACTCGTCTTCCGGATCGACTCGGATCGGTTCCGCTCGTTCGAGCTTGGCCGAAGGATGCGTGGCGGTGTGGATCGCTTTCAGTTGGCGGATCGAGACCTTCGTGTAGAACTGCTGCACACGCGCATTAGGCCGCCCCACAGGCGGAGAACGAACGAGCAGAAGGATTGGGCGGGTGGAACGATCAACTCACGCCAACGTGAGCATGGCGCGCCGCTTGCCGCGTGCACGATCGCATTCCTTTTCGCACGCGCCTGCAAGCGGCGCGACATGCGTCGCACTCGCGCCGCTCGCGTGCGTTATCAGCGACGATGCAGGACGGCGTACAGACCACCTGCAACAACGAGCATCAAGAACAGCACAGAAAAACCTAACCCAAACCCATAAACCGCCGCTGCGGTGACACGACCTACGATCGCGATGGTGCTGACGTTTCCCTGAAGAACATGGCGAGCGGCGCCACCAACGACCACCGCTGCCACCGAGATCAAGAGACCGTAAAACGAGATCCGCATCCATGATGGGAAGACCGCGTTGCTGAATGCGTCTCCTTTCATTGGTGTCGCTCAGGTTTGTCGAGCTCTTTCTTTACCTGGTTGATCTCACTCTTCACCACTTCACCCGCGGCATTCCCGGCCACGTCTCCACCACCGGTGATGCCTCGAACAAGCGTCTCGGCCTGCCGAGCGGTTTCACGATCGGCGCCGAGTCCTGCATTCGCCGCAGCAGCTTCGCCGCGCTGCGCCGCGCCTTGGATCGCTAGCGTGTTCAACGTTCCCGATGATTGCGACGCTCGCACCATCGCTTGTCCAAGTTTCTGTCCCGCTGCGCCGCCGACCGCTCCTGTGACAGCGTCCGTGACGATCGCTTTGTCGACGATCTTCTCGCCTTTGTTGATACCACGCTCGGTCGCACCACCGAGAACACCGCCCAAAGCGCCAAAGCCCAGCGCACCGCGTAGTGTCGCGCCTCCGAGACCGCCGGTTGCGCCCGCAACTGCGCCACCTGCAAGAGCGGCGAGCAGACGGCGGTTATCCACGGGACGTCCACTCGTCACCTGTTTGTACGATTCGATGCTCACGCCGATTGCACCACCGATGAGCGCGCCGAGCGGATTACGACCGTCCGGGTCCACTTTGTTGATTGGGTTGTTCTCGACGTACGCGTAGCGGTTCCAACTCTGAGGGCGAGTTACGTCAGCGCTCTCCCAAGTTGGATCGACGGCTAAGAAGCGCCCCAACCCTGACGCGTTCGTCGTACTCGCCTCGCCGTAAGCCTGACGCAGTGCTCGCGTTAGCTCGCTCTCGGCCGGGCGTTCGAAGGGAGCAAGCACCTCGGAGACCCGGATGCGGGTTTCGGACAACGGAGCGACGAGGGCGGATGCGTCTTCGCTCGCGCGATCGAGCAACGACGCGCGCGGGATCGACGCGAACGAGCTCGTGGCGAAGACGATGGCCACGATGAAGAAGAAGGCTCTTCTCATCGGGACAAGACTTTAGCAGCTAAAGGAAGAAGGTCGGCTACTCGTCGTCGGTATCGACTCGGATAGGAGTCGAACGTTCGAGCCTGGCGGCCGGATGCGTGGCGGCGTGGATCTCTTTGAGCTGGCGGATCGAGACCTTCGTGTAGAACTGCGTGGTCTCGATCGAGGCGTGGCCGAGCATCTCCTGCACGTAACGGATGTCGGCCCCGCGTTCGAGCATGAGCGTGGCCACCGAGTGGCGGAACAGGTGACACGAGCCGCGCTTGCCGATGTTGGCCGCGTCGACGTAATCGGCGACCCACCGGGTAAGCAGATCGGGCGAGAACGGCTGGCCGGTATACGCGAGGAACATGAAGCCGTCGTCAGGCTCGCTCACCAACGATGGCCGCGCTTCATCGAGGTACTTCTGCACCCACGCGAGCGCTCGATCGCCGATCGGCACGACGCGATCCTTCTTTCCCTTGCCCTGCCGGATCATGACGATGCCGCGCTCCGAGTCGACGTCGTAGATCGACAGATGCGCGAGCTCGCTGCGCCGCATGCCGGTCGAGTAGAGCACTTCGAGCATGGCCCGATCGCGCAGACCGAACGGTGTTGTGATGTCGGGCTGAGTGATGACGCAATCCGCTTCGTTGGCGGTGAGCACGTGTTTGGGCAAGCGACGCTCGACGCGTGGCAACTCGATCTCGGAGGCGGGGTTGTAGAGGATGTGGTTCTCGCGCACGAGCAGCGAAAGTAATGCTTGAGCGAAGAGAGCATCAGGTACTGCGTGCGGAAGCTGAGCGGCTGACCGTTCGTGCGGCGGTGGTAGAAGAGCGATCGTTGGTAGCGATCGATCATCGGCTTGGTCACTTCGGACGCGCGCGTGACCGCGCGCTCGGCGCACTAGGCGATGAAGTGATGCACGTGATCGTCGGCATGCTTGATCGTGCCGGCCGAGCGGGGGCACGGCGCGGTCGTCCGATCAATACGTGATTATTCTTCGAGAACTCCTTCGTCGAGCCAGACGTCTTCGTGGCTTGTGAGGTCAAATCGATAACCAAACGGCAATGCGATATACGGCGCGAGATCGGGGCGACGTGCAGTCAAGTGATACATGTGCTCGTGTTGCATCGAGTTGATGTCACCGTTGTATCGGTCTGTGACCATCCACCATCCGGACATGTGTTCTGGCGATGGATATCTCACTGCCTTGATCGCGTCGCCCTCAAACACGCCATCGGAGACGACTACTAATTGATCAGGGCGCGGCGGAGCAAAACTCGCGCTAGCTCGCACACAGACGTCGTGCTGCTCACGCCAGTATTTCAAAGCGAGTTCTGCACCCTCGCTGAACTGCGTTGCCGTTGCGTCGTACTCCCAGATGTCCAAGAAACTTGACTCGTCGCCAACGAACTTGATCAGCCAGTAGCCGTACAGCATTGTTTCTGACGATCGAATCGGCTTTCCTCCGCCCGCCACGTAATCTGCGACATATCGGAGCAACGACTCCCCCGCGACGCTCGGTTTCCTCTCCAATCAGTTTCAACCGAAGCTCGGCCTGTCGGCGACGAGCAAGACCTACTGTCTTCAAAACACCGTTGTCACGCGCTATTTGTACTTTCATACGCCGGGGATCACAGTACTATCTTCTTTGCCTTCTCTAAAAGCTCGCGCAAGAACTTCCGGACTTCTCCTCCTTGTTTTCTGCTACATTCGATGCCGTCCACTTCATCCTGATTGCACCGTCGTCGAAGGCGTTCTCAGCGACCGGGATCGATGCTGCTGTCACGCTTCCTCGCTCCTGCCGGTCAACGGCGCTGAGGCGCATCTTGTAGACGCTGAGGTACGTATTCGAGGCACATCCTGCCAACAGGATCGCCGTCGCCATCATCGCGTTCAGGCTCAGATGTCGATGTGTCAAGTGCTTCTCCTCAGTCGATGCGGGTGGTCTTCGATTCGTCGTACTCGATGCGGACCTTGCCGGATGTCTCCACGATGCTCACCGCCGTCACTTCGTAAGCATGGGGATCGAACGTCGTCACGTTCGCGCCGGTGTGCGTTGCGTGCTTCTCCACGATCACGTCGGCGTCATCGTTGGCTTCGGCGAGCGCCGCTTTCAGTTCTCTGACCTTCATCGTTCACTCCATCGAGACAATAGCCCGGCGCGGTCGCCGAGCCGTCGTCACGTCGTCGCTGTCGCCCGTTCACGTTGGAGATGACTCAACAACTCACGTAGTGCTGCTCGCGTTCGTTCCGCTCTATCCAACGTCGCATGCAAGGCGGGAACACTTGTCGGAGTGATGTGCGAACTCAGCTCGCCATAGATCGGGAAGCGGTCGAAGAACGATTGTCCCACGCTCCGATGAACCTCTTCGATCTTCTCATCCGACCACGTGAGGATTCTTTTTCCCCAACTGCGGTAGCCCGCCAACTCCGACAGATAAACATCGAGATCAGGGACCACTGCCGAGACTCGCTCGTCAATCTGTTGCAGCTTCCGACAGTCTTCATACGGGAACGCCACCGTATCTGCTGCGCCAATGGCCTTTAACTCCTGTAGCAGTTCCTCGATCCCACTCATTGCGCTACCCGACCGTACGAGAGGATGTTTCCCGCCTTATCCTTGATGACGTAGTAGCCCTTCTTTACGTACCGAATCGCTCCATTTTCGAGCGCCGTCTTCTCCGCTCCTCGCAGGTTTCTATTGAACTCGTACGCCTTTCGCATGTACTGCAAAACGTTACCCGCTCCAACCTCACCACCGTGCTTCCCGAAGTGATAAGCGATTGTCTTCGCAAGTGTCGGGAACGCTCCTTTGCCCCAAGCTCCGACCAACACCTTCGCCTCGGCAAGCGTCGTTCGTGCTGGACCACCTGCCGGTCCAAGCATCATGAAGATTGGCGCCATCGCCATCTCAGTCTTCGTCGAAGGGACAGGACTGAAGCCATGCGTCAGAGCTTGGTGATCTTCGGCCCATTCCTGACGACCTTCATTCACCGCTGACATCATGTCGCCCGGCGACAGCGCCCCTTTCAATGCTTGCCACGTGCTCACGTCCCTGAACGCATCGCCGAGCAGCCAAGCCATGAACTTGTCCTTGCCGTCAGGATCGGTGTACTTCAGCGGGTTGTTCACGACGTAGCTGTAGCGGTTCCACTGTTGCGGTTCGTACTTGATTTTCTCCGGATTCATCTCCGGATCAGGACTCAGAAACCGGCCCGTTCTTATGCTTAGCGGCGCCGCCTCTTCTACGCGCATCTCCTCATATCGGAAGGAGTTGAACGACTCCGGCTCGATCGCGAAGGTGGTCCCGTGGCAGAGTGCTTTTTCGGCGACGAGCACCGAGAAGACGGCCTCTAAGAAGAAGGTGAGCTTGCGCACGAGTCGCCGTCGATTCTACTCGTCCGCTCGCCGAAGCGCGTCCCACTTCGAGCCGCGGGAACGCATCGGAGTCACGGTCGCCGGTGTGCGCTGGTGCTCGCTCGGATGCGATGCGGCGTGCACCTTCTTCAGCTCGATCGGGATCACGTTCGTGTATCGCTGCGTCGTGCTGATCTTCGCGTGCCCCAGGAGCTGCTGCACCTCGCGCACGCCGGAGCGAAGGATCTTCCCCGATCCATCGCGAAAGCTCCAGGAGGAGCTGACCTCGGATGTGCCATTGACCAGAACTGAGGCGATCCGCTCGTCAGACGGCGTATAGATGTAGAGGGTCGACATCCCTCCCGCCGACCCCGACGAGGTCATCATCCCGCCACCGTCATAGCCGTTCGACAGCGCCCGTTGGGATCGGTGACAGTCGCGCGCAATCACGACCGCGACTGCGATGGCTCAATTAGAACTGCGCATATTGACAGTTCAGTGCCTGAGTCGCCGCATCGCGGATGCGACTACCCTTCGTCGAGAACTCAGGTGTGGAAAGCGGAACGGAACTCCTCAGGAGCTCACGTCGACTGGCAGTTCACGGCTGACGACGCACGCATTCTTCTGAAACAGCTTTACCCGCGGTTTCAAGCCTGACACGACAGTAGGATGTCAAGTCTACGTTCGATCCTCATTCTTATCGGCGAGCACCAAATGATCAAATCCGCCTGATCGCGTCGCGTGCACGGATCAAAACGCGCACGACCAGTCTAGCTGGCGGAACCACGGGAATCAGGTACCAGTATCGTCGCCGAAAGTGAATGCGTCCGAGTTTTCGCGACCACTCCTCGGCCGACGTCTCCCGCTCACGCCTTCCTCCGATATGCGCATCGATGTGGTGACCTATCTCGTGATAGAGCGCGGATGCAACGGCCAGATCTTGAAACACCCCCAGGCGGAGAAGCACGGAGGGCCATTCTGCGAGGACGTTGTCGATCAGCATCTCAATCCACGGGAGGCCGTCGCGTGTCGCGCGATGGTACATACCATGGCTCTCATGCGACCGCCACTTGCGGCCTCGGAGCCGCCAACTACGCGCTGAGCGCTGCGCATCCGCGTTCGTAATTACGATCGAACCCAACCCAGTCAAATATTCCGACGGTACGCTCTGGACCAAACGTTTTACGGTCGCCAAGGCGTCGAGTGGCGGTCGAAAATCTTTGTAATTTTCGTGTACCTGAAGTGCCATCGTCACTGAAATACATCTTTAAGTTTGTCGAGAAGGTCAGCCCATTTCTCAAACCGATCGTGTTTCTGGGGATCGGCTGTCGGCGGGTGTTTAGGCGGTTGCCTGGGATCATCAGGATCAGCCGGCACCGGCGGCTCCGATTGCGGCCTCGGCCCATACTTCTCGCCGGGCCTCGGTCGATCACGACCCTTCTGCGGAGTATTTGCTAGCGCAGGTTCGTGGAAGATGGAGATCGGTTCTACCGCATTCTGAAAAATATTAAACGCCGAGGTCACTATCAATTCCGTGATGAGTAAACTCGTCTGAACTTGATCGACAAGCGCGTCACGATAGGCGTCGTTCGTTTGCATCTGTTGCACATGATGCAGCGCAGCGTTCAGTGGTAAGAGTGGTCCGGCGGCGGGCTGGGGAATGACGGCCTGTCGGCCGTCTGGATCGACCTTCTGAATCGGATTGTTGTCGGCATATGTGTAGCGGTTCCACGTCTGCGGCTTCTTGAGCGCATTCGTGGTATCCATCCTGGGATCGACGGATAAGAACCGCCCCCTTCTCGTCCCATAGAACCGCGCGTGCATGTAATCCGTGCCGTTGTTCTCCCGTTCATGACCGGTAAAGCGCATCACCTCGCCGTCGGTCGTGACGGTGGCTTCGTCGCCGAACGGGTAGTACGCATGACGGTAGAGCTCCGGGCCGCCGGCGTCGCTGCGGAACGTCTGGCCGATGCTGCCGAGGTGGTCGATGGCGTGGTATTGCAGCGGGAAGGAGCGGCCGGCGCTGTAGCTGGCCAGCAGGGAGCCGTCGCGGTGCACGTAGCTCGTCGTCCCGGTCCAGAAGGCGTTGTTTTTGACGAACTCCGTCAGGACCTTTCCGCTCAGGTCGCGCACCCGCCAGTAGCTGATGTTCGCCACCAGATCGTACGCCCACAGCCGTTCCTCGTCCGCCGTGTAGACGTGCGTCCAGTTGTACGACCCGCCGTCGTTCGAGATCACGTGCGCGGCCATTCCCATCGGGTCATAGCGCCAGGTGTAGAAGTTTGTCGAGGTCACCGCTCCGGCCGAGTTGTACTGGTGGGTCGAGGTGACGTTGCCGGAGCTGTCGTACGGATGCTCGGCCAGCCGGTTCGTCGACGCGCTCGGCGTCATGGTCACGTTGGCGAGATAGCCTCCCGCGGTCGTGATCGTCTTGGCGTTGCCGAACGAATCGTACGTGTAGGTCTGGCTCCGCGTGCCCGACAGAGCCGTCCCCGACGTGACTCGGCCGACTTTGTCGTACAGGTACGAGTCGCTGCCCACAGTCGTGATGTTTCCGGCGCCGTCATATGCATAAGCGCCGCTCGTCCACGTTGGACTCGTTCCCGTGGTCCGGATCTGAGACGGTCGCGGCATCGACCAGGGGTCGTTGTCCTGGAGCCAGTGCGCGCCGTTGGGGAACGAAACGTCCTGGACCAGACCGTTCGGATGATAGGTAATCGACGGTGCGTACCCCGGAATCGAGGTCAGGAACCCGTTCGTGTAGGTGTTCGTGAGAGTTCCCAACCCTGTCAGCGGGGCACAGGTGCTGCCCGCGGGGCAGAACGGATATCCGAGGGTGGCGGTGCGGCCGCGGTCGTCGTAGGTGAAGTTCTGCCGGAAGATGGTTCCTTCGCTCGTTCCCGTATCACGCTGCGAGACCCGGCCGCCGGCACCGCCGTACGTGTAGCTCTCGGTCACAATGACGTTGATGGCGTAGAGATCGTGATGGTTGTGGCGAATGGCTGTCTTGAGCTTCCCGTTCTCCACGCCCGACACCCCGAACGTGAACTCCTTCCAGAGCCTCGCGCCCCCCTGATTGATCTGCGTGAGCCGCTCGGCCCGGTCGTAGAGGAAACGAAGGTCGAACGAACCGTCGACCTTGCGGGTCGGGCGGCCGGAAGCATCGAAGCTCGAGTAGGTGACCGTGCCGTTGCCGCTCACGCCCTTTTCGGGATGCGTTTCTGAGACCAGCACGCCACGACCGTCGTAGGTGAACGTGCGCGTCTGCGTCCCTTCAGCCGCGGCGGTCGAAACGCTCTTCAGACGGTTTCCCGCGTCGTAGCCATAGGTTGTCGAAACATCCGCGCCCGAAGCGCCCGAAGGTTCGGTCACTTTCCAGAGACGTCCCTGACGGTCGTACGTTTCGACCGTGGTCGCGTCCGCGTATCCCGAGGCTGTCTTCACTTTGATGGTCCGGTACGCCAGTCGCGATCCGTAGTACGCAAAGCGCAGTCTCGTATCGATTCCCGCGGTGTGATCGGGCGGCGTGATCAGACGCGGACGGCCGTCGGCATCAAATTCCGAGTACGTGGTCCTGTACACAGGTGTGTCGAGCGCTTCTGCTTCCGAAACGTGCGTTCGGCGTCCCGCGCCGTCGTATTCGGTCCTGCGCGTGTTCCAGGTGCCATTCGCCAGCAGTCTCTTCTCTTTCGAGACTCTGCCGAACTGGTCGAAGATCCACTTGCTCCGTCCCAGCACCGAGTTCCCGGCGCGGTTCCATTCGAGCATCTCCACCTGTGCCGGAGCGGTCGGAACGGTGTAGTTCGTATAGACGTACTCGGTGGCGCCGTCATTGTTCGCGCCGAGAGGACGGATTTTTTTCAGGCGTCCCCGCAGGTCGTAATCGTAGGCAGTGGCAACTCCCCCGGAGTCCGTCGACTGGGTGACGCGGCCCGTGTTGAGATCGATGAGGTTGTTCACGCTGAAGAACGTCAGCCCTGCGCCGGCCGAGGTCTGGTACTGCGAGGTCTTCAGCGATCCGTCCGCGTACGTGTGCTCGATCCGAATCTGATCCGTGGGCAACGTGAGCGAACAGATTGCTCCGAGGTCGAGCGCCTGCATGTTCCCGCCGAAGCGCTGTTCGAGCGTCACCGAGCCGAGCGACTCCGTGTTCGTCGAGGCTCGTGTGTAGACCGTCAGAAAGTCGGACGCGACCGGCGAGGTGCTGCCCATTACCCGCGTCCGCAACAGCAAGCCGGAACCGGCATCAAAGCAGTACTGCCGCTTCTCCGTGACCGAGCCTTCGGTCACGCTGGTCTCGGGAAACGTCTCGAGCAACCACGCCGCCGTCGACGGGAGCATCGTGTGACCGGCAACCCGGTTGCCGGAACTGTTCACGGCATAGTTCCCGACTCCGGGATTGAACTCGGTCGACGCGGTACGAACATTGCCGGAGTCGAACGTTCCGGCCGTCGTCGTCTGGCGGTAATGGCCCAGACCGTCGAACCGCGAGTAGTTCGCATCTGCATACGTACCGCCGTCGCTGACGTAGCGCGTCCGCTCGGTGTGCACGCGACGGTTCCGCTCGATCCGGCAGGGGTCGATGAGCGTGCAGCCATCGCCGATCATCTCGTCCATCTCGTACCGGACATACGTGACCCGGTCCAGACCGCAAACACCAGTGGTCGGGTTGCAATCGAACGTCTCGCTCGACAGATAGCGATTCGCGGTCGATCCATCGGGGTTCGGCGCCGTCACCGGAGTCGCACGTGACGTGGTCGTGTAAGGCAGGCCGAAGTCCGTTCCCCAGAAGTAGCGACGATACTGGATGACCCGGTCTTCCGTTCTCCAGTCGACAGGAGCGCCTTCGGCCGCCACGTTGACCATGGTATCGATCTGAATCGCCTCGTAGCCGTTCCAGGTGTACGTTTTCCGGCCCACCGGTTGCCAGATGATTCCGGAGACCATGTACCCCGTCATGCGTCCCTGCACGGTGACGACATTCGGCACGTCAGGCCCCGTCTGACCCTGATACGTCCAGGCGATTACAGCCCCGGTCGGAAGCTGCGCGTACTCGAGCACGCCCGAAAGGTCGTCGCATCCCGCCACAGGCCGGCGATAGGCGAACCTCCAGACATCGCGATCCGTGCCGCCGGTCACCGACGGCGGCATGAGCACGCGATCGAGCGAATCCATTGAGTAGTTCGAGGAGGGATCGCCCGACTGGTAGCACGGCTTCTTGATCGCACCCGTGGTGTATTCGAGGGTGTGAACCGCGCGCCCTCCGTGCGCCGCTGCCACGTCCACCTCACCGATCTGGTCGTACGTGAGCATCCGGATGTAGTGCGAGCGTCCGTGAGAGTCCGTGACGGTCGTGTTCCACTTGTCGGGTGCGACCAGCGTGTAGGTGAATGCCACGAAGTTGTTGGTCGGGATCCCCGAGCCATTCAGCGCGGACGCCGCGGTGTACATGTACTTGAGGCGTAATTCGTAGCCTTCCCATTCGAAGCGATGACGGCGTCCATCCGGAAACTCGATGATGCGCACGGTGCCGACTTTCCGGAGGCGCAGGTAGGAGTTGTCGCGCGTGTACAAGACGTTCGGATCCACCGGATCGCAGTTGGTGGTCACGCTGCCCACGCATTGCGGCTCGTGCAACGTCTGCCAGAAGAGATGCTCCCCTCCGTCCGGCGTTTCGTAGCGCCACTTCGCTGCCGCGCTGTTGTACTCACCGGGATCCTGAGTGATCCCTTC
>DASYLL010000321.1:0-20398 GCA_036009605.1 Thermoanaerobaculia bacterium
CGCGCTCGCTCGTCGAGCGGCAGCGACTCGACATCGATCCGTACGCGTCGAACACCGCCGATGTGTCGTTCCACGACGGCCACGTGTATTCGAACAAAGCGCCGGGATTGTCGTTTCTCACGGCCGTTCCGTATGCAGTCATCCATGCGGTACGCGGCGCTCCGAGCAATGCGATCGATCTGAACATCGCGCTCTATCTCTGCACCGTTTTCGTGTGCGGGATCAGCGGCGCGCTCATCGGCGTGCTGCTGCATAACGCTGCGCTTCGTCACGGCACAAGTCCGAACGCGGCGTTCGCGATTGCAATGCTGATCGGACTCGGCACGCCGCTCTTCGCTTACTCGACGATGCTTTTCGCGCACGTGCCGAGCGCGTTGCTGCTGCTCGTCGCATGGCTGTTGCTCGATGGCACATTCGAACGCCGTCCGTTCCTCGCCGGTATGGCCATCGGTGCGGCGACGTGCATCAACTACCTCTGCGCGCCGATCGCGATCGTGCTGCTGCTTCTGTTGCGCTCGCGCCGCGACGCGCTGCGCTTCGTCGCCGGCGGCGTGCCGTTCGCGATCGCATTGGCCGCGTATCAGCTGGCCGCGTTCGGATCGCCGTTCCGCACGTCGATCGCCACAATGAATCCCGCGTTCATCGAGCGTGGCGCGCTCCTCGGCATCTTTCATCTGCCGCGGCTCGATGCGTTGTGGGGAATCACGTTCTCGCCGTATCGCGGCCTGTTCTATCTCGCGCCGATTCTGCTCGTCGCACTCGCAGGAATCGTCGCCTCGAAACGATGGACAATCGTCGCCGCGTTCGCGCTCTTGCTCCTGCTCAACGCGAGCTTCAACGGATGGCACGGCGGATACGCCGTCGGACCGCGCTATCTCATCCTCGTGATTCCGCTGCTCGCACTCGGCCTGACGTTTCTGCTTCCGCGCGCGCGACTCATCATCGTCATTGCCGGAGCCATCTCGCTACTGTTCAACATCGCCGTCACCGCGGTCGATCCGCAACCGCCCGACATCCTGCGCGATCCGATCGGACGCTACGCATTGCCGTCGCTGATCGCCGGCAGCGTGGCCGAAAACGACGAGGCCGTGCCGCCATGGATTCGCGGTTTCTACACAGGTCACACGTCGACGAATCGCGTCGCCGCCGACGAAATGCTGCCATTCAAATCGCACGCACCCGGCTCGACCGAATCCGAATGGGCCAGCTTCAACCTCGGCGAGTTGATCTTCGGACCAGGGTCCCTTTTGTCGATCGTTCCGTGGCTGATGATCGTCGCGCTCGCAGTCGTGACGCACAGGCAACGAGCTGATACCCTTTTCGCATCCATGAAATCGATCGTCCTCGCATCCATCGTGCTGCTCGGCTCCACGTTTGCGGCGCAGGCCCAGTCCGCCGGTGAAGTCCAGAAACTCCTCACCGATGAAGCCGCGCGCCTCGAGGCGTGGGGCAGCGATCCCATTTTCGTCGCCGCCGTGAAAGCGCAGAACGCGAAGCGCGTTTCCGCCGCGCAGGTGAAGACGCTCGATGAACAGTGGTTCGCCGGCACCAACGAAACGCTCGTGAAGCAGGTCACGACCGGCCCGTGCGCCGATCAACTGCGCTCCCTCATCGCCGGCAGCGCCGCACACGGTGAAACGTTCGTGATGGACAACCAGGGCGCGCTCGTCTGCGCGACCGCGAAGACCAGCGACTACTGGCAGGGCGACGAAGCCAAATGGCAGCGCGCGTTCAACGAAGGCAAAGGCTCCGTGTTCATCGATCGCCCGAAATTCGACGACAGCTCCTCGCAGCGACTGGCGCAGATCTCCGTGCCGGTGCTCGACAAGGGAATCGCCATCGGGACCATCACGGTCGGCGTGGCGACGGAGAAATTGAAAAAGTAGCTACCCGGCGACGTGCTGCGCGCGCCACTCGCGGTACGCCAGCGGTGAGATCTCGCTCGGCTTGATCTCGCTGCGGCCGCCCCAGAACACGTTCGTGTAGCTCACCGGAATCCCGACTTCGGCGAGGTGCTCGTCGATGGCGCGTTTGTGCGCGAGGACCTGTTCCTTCTCCGTTCCGTGCGCGACGGCCATGACGTTCACGTTGCGGAACTCCGGCCCGCCCTCGCGCCAGTAGCAGTGCGTGAGGATGTGAAAACGTCCCGCCTCCCGACCCGCTTCGAGCTCGCGTCCCGGCGGGACCGCCCAATGAAAGAGCGCGTTGAACCGCGTCACGCGATCGCCGGTCTTCAGCGTCTTCACGTGTTCGAGAAACGTCGAGAAGCGTCCGACGACGCCGCGTCGGTTCAGGTTCTCCGCGACGTCATACAACTGCTCGAGCGGGATGTTGGCTTCGCGCGCGCGGCGCTCCCACAGATCGCGCGTCACTTCCTCCGGGTCGAGCTCGCGCTTCACCGCGGTCAACACTTCCCACTCGAGATCCGAAAGCTCGACCTTCGCAGTGTCTTTGACCTCGGCCAGCTCGTCCGATTTCGAACCGGGCTCCATCCCCTTGCGCCGCACATGACCAACGCCAAGCGCAAAGATCCGATGCGCGGGCATGACGCGAAAACTCTGCGCTCCCGTGAGCTTCGCGAGCAACGCGCAGTGCTCTTCGATCGAGTATCCCTGCGGCACCTTCACCGTCGTCCAGAGGCGATAGCTCGATCCCGGCGTCGCCGCATCGGTCGAACGAATCACGACGTGACCCGAGAACGGATCCTGCTGGAACATGAAGTCGAACGCTTCGTCGAGTTTCTCGTTCGGAAACTGCCACGCCACGAGCGCGCCTTCCGCGAGGTTCGTCGCCATCAGCGTCTGCCGCACGCGGCGGATCGTGCCGCCGCGCAGCATCGCCCGGATGCGCTCCATGACGAGCTCGACGTCGAGTCCCGACTTTGCGGCGATCTCTCCAAACGGATCGCGCACGAACCCCTGAATGCGGTCCTCGGAAACGGCCAGAATCTGCGCGTTGATGGGGTCGGTATGAGCGATGGGAGTCTCGGTGGCGACAGTGGTCATGTCCACCGCATGATATATTCTTCGCCGACCTGGACTGATTTGGGGCGCCGCTTGCAACCAGGATAAAAAAAGCTAAAGAGCCGGCAGTACAAATGACGTAGTCCTCGTAGCCCCGCGAGCTTTCTTGCGGGGCTTTTGTATTTTGCGGAGAAAACCGATGGCACAACCCGATCGCACCGATGAAATTCGCGAGCTCCTCTCCCGTCGCATCCTCGTCCTCGACGGCGCGATGGGAACGCAGATTCAGACGTACGGCCTGGATGAAGCGGCCTTTCGCGGCGAGCGTTTCACGAATCACCCACGGGACCTCAAAGGCGCGAGCGACGTCCTCGCCATCACCAATCCTTCCGTGCTCGATGAAGTACATCGCAAGTACCTCGATGCCGGTGCCGACATCATCGAGACCAACACCTTCAATGCGCAGTCGATCTCCTTCGCCGACTACGACCTGCAGCCCTACGTCTACGAGATCAACAAAGCCGCGGCAGAAATCTGCAGACGCGCCGCCGATGACTTCTCGACGCCCGAGAAACCGCGCTTCGTCGCCGGCGCCATGGGTCCGACAAATCGCACGGCGTCGCTTTCACCCGACGTGAATCGGCCCGGATTCCGCGGCGTGTCGTTCGACGAGCTCGTCGACGCGTACTACGAACAAGTCCGCGGACTCGTCGACGGCGGCGTCGATATCCTTCTCCCCGAGACGACGTTCGATACGCTGAATCTCAAAGCCGCGCTGTTCGCGATCGAGAAGTATTTCGCCGACACCGGCATCACGCTGCCCGTCATCGCCTCGATCACGATCACCGACGCCTCCGGCCGCACGCTCTCCGGACAAACCGTCGAAGCGACGTGGAACTCGATCTCACACGCTCCCCTCCTCGCCGTCGGCATCAACTGCGCCCTCGGCGCAGAAGACATGCGCGCGCACGTCGAAGAGCTGTCGAAGCTCGCGCCGATCTACATCTCCTGCTATCCGAACGCGGGCCTGCCGAACGCACTCGGCGGCTACGACGAAACACCCGACATGATGGCCAACGTGCTGCGCGACTTCGCCGCGAACGGCTGGCTGAACATCGTCGGCGGCTGTTGCGGCACCGGTTTCGAGCACATTCGCAAGATCGCCAACACTGTGGCCACGCTGCCGGCACGCGTGCCGAGCATCATCGAGCCGCACCTGCGTCTCAGCGGTCTCGAAGCGCTCACCGTCACGCCCGAATCGAATCTGATCGTCGTCGGCGAACGAACGAACGTCACCGGCTCTCCGAAATTCGCACAGCTCATCAAGGCCGGTGATCTCGACGCTGCGCTCACCGTCGCGAAGCAGCAGATCAACGGCGGCGCCAACATTCTCGACGTCAACATGGACGAAGGTCTGCTCGACTCCGAGCAGGTCATGCACGACTTCCTCAACCTCATCGCGTCCGAGCCCGACATCGCGCGCGTGCCGATCATGGTCGACAGCTCGAAATGGTCGGTGCTCGAAGCGGGCCTCAAGTGCCTGCAGGGGAAATCGGTCGTCAACTCGATCTCGCTCAAGGAAGGCGAGGACGTGTTCAGGCAGCACGCGAGTCTCTGCAAACGCTACGGCGCGGCCGTGATCGTGATGGCGTTCGACGAACAGGGTCAGGCAGACACGGTCGAGCGCAAGGTCGCGATCTGTTCTCGCGCGTACGACATCCTCGTCAACGAAGTCGGCTTCGATCCCACCGACATCATCTTCGACGTCAACGTGCTCACCGTCGCCACCGGTATGGAAGAGCACAACTCGTACGGGCTCAACTTCATCGAAGCCGTGCGGCAGTTGCGCGAGAAGCTTCCGCTCGCAAACACCAGCGGCGGCATCTCGAACGTCTCGTTCTCCTTCCGCGGCAACAACGTCGTGCGCGAAGCGATGCACGCCGCATTTCTCTATCACGCCATCCGCGCCGGTCTGACGATGGCCATCGTCAACGCGGGACAACTCAGCATCTACGAAGAGATCCCGAAGGACCTCCTCGAGCTCGTCGAAGACGTGTTGCTCAATCGCCGTCCCGACGCCACCGAGCGCCTCATCACGTTCGCCGAGACCGTGAAAGGCACGGGCAAAGTCCAGGAAGCAAAGACGGAGGAGTGGCGAAACGGGACGGTCGAAGAACGGCTTTCGCACGCGCTCGTGAAAGGCGTCGTCGATCACATCGATGCGGACGTCGCGGAAGCGCGGCAGAAGTATCCGACAGGACTCTCGATCATCGAAGGCCCGCTCATGGACGGCATGAACATCGTCGGCAATCTCTTCGGCGCGGGAAAGATGTTCCTCCCGCAGGTCGTGAAGAGCGCGCGCGTGATGAAGAAGGCGGTCGCGTATCTGCTGCCGTTCATGGAAGAGGAGAAGCTCGCGTCCGGCGACACGTCGTTGCGCGGCAAGATCCTGATGGCCACCGTCAAAGGCGACGTTCACGACATCGGAAAGAACATCGTCGGCGTCGTCCTCGGCTGCAACAACTACGAAGTCATCGACCTCGGCGTCATGGTCTCCGCCGACAAAATCCTCGACGCCGCCGAGCGCGTGAAAGCGGACATCATCGGTCTCTCCGGCCTGATCACGCCGTCGCTCGATGAGATGGTGCACGTCGCGCGCGAGATGGAGCGCCGCCACTTCCGCGTACCGCTCCTGATCGGCGGCGCGACGACGTCGAAGCTGCACACCGCCGTGCGCATCGCGCCGCGATATGAATCACCGACCGTACACGTGCTCGATGCATCGCGCGCGGTGAACGTCGTCAGCACGCTGCTGTCGGATCGCCGCGACGACTACATGCGGGACATCCGCGCCGAATACAGCCGCCTGCGCGACACGATGGAGCAGCGCCACATCACGATCCTGCCGCTCGACGAAGCGCGCAAGCGCGCGCCGAAACTCGAGTTCGCGCCGGAACCGCCACCGTTCACCGGCGTGCGCGTGCTCGAAGACATATCGCTCGCGGAGCTCGAACCGTACATCGACTGGACGCCGTTCTTCCAGACCTGGGAGCTGCGCGGACGGTATCCGCAAATTATCGAAGAGCCGCGCGCGAAGGAGCTGTACGACGACGCGCGCAAGCTGCTCGCGGAGATCATCGATCAGCGTCTGCTGAAAGCGCGTGCGGTGTACGGAATCTGGCCCGCGGAGCGCGATGGCGACGACATCATTGTTCCCGGTGCACGCTTCCGCACGCTGCGGCAGCAGCAGGAAACGAACACGGGACAGAACCTCGCGCTCGCCGATTTCGTGGCGCCGACCGGCGACTACATCGGCGGCTTCGCGGTGACCGCAGGAATCGGCGTCGAGGAGATGGTCGCGCACTTCCAGAAAGACCACGACGACTACAACTCGATCATGACCAAAGCGCTCGCGGATCGCTTGGCCGAGGCGCTTGCGGAGAAACTGCATCGCGACCTGCGGCGTGAGTGGTATGCGAAAGACGAGAACCTCACGAGCGAAGAGCTGGTCGCGGAGAAATACCGCGGCATCCGTCCCGCGCCGGGGTATCCCGCGTCACCCGATCACACGGAGAAAGGCACGCTCTTCGAGCTGCTGGGCGCGGAAAAGCTCGGCATCCGGCTGACGGAAACGTTCGCGATGATGCCCGCGGCGGCAGTGAGCGGCCTGTACTTCGCGCATCCGCAGTCGCGGTACTTCGCGCTCGGGAAGATCGGCAGAGATCAGGTGACGGATTACGCGAAGCGGAAAGGGATGACGCTCGCGGAAGCGGAGCGATGGCTCGGGCCGTCACTCGCGTACGAGCCCGAGGCAGAACCGGCTCTGGCTTGAGAAACCCCTCATCCGCCTTCGGCACCTTTTCCCCTTTCACAAGGGGAGAAGGCCGAGCCAATTTCTTGCAGCAGGCGGATGAGGGGTTTGTTACTGCTGACCCATGATCGAGGTTCGCTCGTTCACGCGTCGCATCACGATGTGCTGGAACGTGCCCTGCGACGACTCGAACTCCGTCGTCACGCGCAGCGTCACCGGCCCGTTCAATCCGACCAGCGACCGCCCCGGCGTCGCCGACACCCAGAAGTCGAAGTCCTCGTCCTGTGCGGCCGCGATGCTGACGCTGTACGGCTTCGACGTCGGCGAGACGTGATACGCGCCTTCCGAAACCGTCTGCACCGTCACGCGCTTGAGCGTGATCGACTCGATGGCCTTGTTCTGGACGCGCATCGCGTAATGGATGGTCAAACCGCCGTCGGCAAACCGCGCCGCCAGCGGAATGTCGCTGGTTTGTACGAATAGGATCTCGGGTTTGGCGAGCTTCACCTTCTTCATCTTCGGGTCCGAAGAAGACGTGCTGCTGCATCCCGCGACGGCGGCAATGACGACAAACGCTGTTATGACTTTGCGCATAAAAAAATAGCGGCGGCTTACGCCGCCGCTTCCCTTCGCGGCAGATCCTGCCGCACGATGCAACTACGGAAGGTACCCCAGCATTTCCCTGGCGGTCGGAGCGTCCTTTCCTTTCGGGTCCAGCTCCAGGTACTTATTCAGCGCCTGCTTCGCCTCGGCGTTCTTGCCGGTACGCGCGTAAACCATTCCAAGCTCGTACCAGGCGATCCCCATCTTCTCGTCGGCGACGACGGCACGCTTGAGCACGTCTTCGGCTTCGCCGTCTTTGCCTTCGTTGATCAGCTTCGCCGCTTCATTGAAGAGTTTCGAAGCGTTCACCGGCAGCTTCTTTTCGGCAGCAGCCGCGTTCGCGTTGTCGCCGAGCGCTTTGTACGACTGGAACAGCACCAGCCACATGTCGGTATCTTCGTCGTCGATCTCGAGGCCCTTCTTCGCCGCGTCGATCGCTTTCTGATACTGCTTCTGCTTCACGGCGACCTTGGCGAGAGCCATCCAGCCCGCGGTGAGGTCCGGCTTGAGGGCGACCGCCTCTTCGAACTTCGCGAGCGCACCGGCGGAGTCGCCGTTGTTTGAGAGCGCGGCGCCGGCGTTGTACGCCTCGACTGCCGGGTCCGCCACAGCCTTCTCCGGAGGAGGCCCCGCGGCCTGACCGGGCTTGTTGAGCTCGAAATTGCGAATGTTCGTTTCGCCGAGTTGCAACTTGATCGTCTCTTCGTACGTGGCATAGCCCGGCGCAGAGATCGTGAACTTGTACATCAGCGTGCCATCGAGGACGAAGATCGTGAACGAGCCGTCTTTCTTTGACTTCTGGTCGATCCTGACCGTCTTCCCCGAGGTCGCTTCGATCTTGAGGACGCCGTCGGCGATGGGCTGCTTCGTGTCGGCGTCGAGAAGTTTGCCCGTCATACGAGCTTCTCCGACCGCGAAGAGATTCGCCGTGACGAAGAGCGTAATGATCAGGCTGAGCGCGAAGATTCTACGCATGAGTTTGTCTCCTGTTTGCGTGGGTTCCGACGTGATGTAACGGTTCGTTTGGGATCGTGATTCCGGATTTTATGGACACGCGGGAGAGTCGCAGAGTCTCAAAGTCTCAGAGTCTCAAAGGACGCTCCGCGTCAGCCCAAAGCGCGGATGCAGCGGAGCCCTTTGAGACTTTGCGACTCTGCGACTCTCCAGGTCAATCAAAAGTCAAATAGGTCTGGTCCTTCAGCCCCCGCTCGTAATCCTGCAGCAGGCGCATGCCTTCGTTCGGCTTGACCCGGTCCTGTTTGATGGCGATGTCGATCTGCTGCTTCATCCGCTTCTCGAGATCGCGCCAGTCCCATTGGGTCATGGCCAGCACTTCACCGATGGGCTGGCCGGGGATGTCTTCCTCGATGTAGAAACCGGCCTCTTCATCCGGATCGAGGAACACGTGGACTTCATTCACGCGGCCGAAAAGGTTGTGGATGTCGCCCATGATGTCCTGATAGGCGCCGGTGAGGAAGATGCCGAGGAAGTAGGGCTCGTTGGCTTTGATCTCGTGGAGCGGGAGCGTTTCGCGCACGTCGTTGAGATCGATGTATTTCGAGACCTTGCCGTCCGAGTCGCAGGTGATGTCGACGAGCGTCGACTCCAGCTGCGGCTGCTCGTTGAGGCGGTGAATCGGGACGATCGGAAAGAGCTGACCGAGCGCCCAGTGATCGAGCAGCGACTGGAACACCGAGAAGTTGCAGATGTGCTGATCGGCCAGCTCGATGTTGAGATTGCGCATCTCCTCCGGCACTTCCTCCGGATCCATGCTGCGCACCATGAGCTGCATCCGCTCGGCGATCTGCCAGAACAGCGATTCCACGCGCGCCTTCACATCGAGATCGAGCAGACCGAGCTCGAACATCGTCTGCACCTGCTCTTTGATCTGTTGCAGGTCGTGCCAGGACGGCATGAGGTTGTCGACGGAAAGTGTCTCGTCGATCTCGAGCAGCTCGCGCACGAGCTTGTGATCGGCGGCGCGCAGATCACGGCCTTCCAGCGGCGTCTTTTCGATCGCACCGAACGCCTGCACGACGAGCACGGAATGATGCGCGACCGTCGCGCGGCCGGACTCCGAGACGATGATCGGGTGCGGCACCTTCTCGTCGTCGCAGATGTCCATGATGTTGTAGACGATGTCGCTCGCGTACTCCTCGACGGAGTAGTTCATCGACGAGTGGAACGTGGAGCGCGAGCCGTCGTAGTCGATGGCCAGGCCGCCGCCGACGTCGAGGTACTCGAGGCGATGGCCGCTCTTGTAAAGCTTCGCGTAGTACATCGCCGCTTCGCGCACGGCGCGTTTGATCGTCAGGATGTCGGGGATCTGCGAGCCGATGTGGAAGTGCAGGAGCTTGAACGACGAGGCCATCCCGGCCTGCTCCATGATGTCGATCGCTTCGAGGATCTCCGCGGTCGACAGTCCGAATTTCGCATGCTCGCCGCCGGAGGTCGCCCACTTGCCCGCGCCTTTCGACAGCAGGCGCACGCGCAGCCCGATCCACGGCTCGACCCCCATCTCCGCGGCGATCTTCGTGATCATCGCCACCTCGGAGATCTTTTCCGCGACGAGGATGACTTTCTTGCCGAGCTTGCGGCCGATCAGCGCCGTGCGGATGTACGCGCGGTCTTTGTAGCCGTTGCAGATGATGATCGACTCGGGATCGCTGTGGACCGCGAGTCCGGCGAACATCTCCGGCTTCGATCCGACTTCGACGCCGTGATGGAACGGCTTGCCGGCGTCGAGGATCTCCTCGACGACTTCCCGAAGCTGATTGACCTTGATCGGAAACACCGCGCGATACGCGCCGCGATAGCCGTGGTCTTCAATGGCGCGCAGAAACGAGCGGTTGAGCACTTCCACCCGGTGGCGCAGCAGATCCTGAAACCGAATCAGGAGCGGAGTCGAAAGGTTCCTCGTCTGAGCGTCGCGAACCGCTTCGATGATCGGCACCGCGATGCCTTTCGTCTGTAGCGGAGCAACCGTGATGTCGCCATTCGCCGCGACGTCGAAATACCCGGCGCCCCAGCGATCGATCATGTAAAGCGAGACGGAGTCTTCGACCGTCCAATCCTTCTGCTGTGCCTCGATGATTTCCTGAGTGGTCAATTCGTTTCGTGTGCCCCCGATCGCCGCGAAGGATAGAACAAAAATCCCACTTTACGTGCGATCGAAATCCGCCTCCTCGATCGCACGCACATCCTCCTCTGCCAGCACCAGATCCCACGCCCGCGCGCTGTCAACCGCGTGCTCGATCGCGCGCGCGGCAGGAATCGGCACAATCGTCTCCGCTTGTGCGCGAACCCAGGCGATCACGATTGCGTGTACGGAGCGGTCGTATTTGCGTGCGAGCTCGATCAACACATCGAACTCCGTGAGTTTCTTCGCCAGTCTTCCGCCGCCAACCGGGCTGTACGCGAGGAAGGTGATCTTGCGGCGCGCGCACTCCTGTGCGACTTTGATCGATTCGCGAAAATAGGGATTGAGGCGATTCTGCACGGACACCACCGGCAGAATCTGTTGCGCCTGTTCGATCTGTTTGACCGACACATTGCTCAGCCCGAACCATTTGAACTTGCCGGCGCGATGCAGTTCCGCGAACGCTTCGACGCTTTGCTCGAACGGCACGCCCGAATCGGGCGCGTGAAACTGATAGAGCCAGATCTGCTCGGTCTGCAACGCGCGCAGACTCTTCTCGCACGCCTCGCGGATGTGCTCGGGGCGTCCGTCGTTCGTCCACGCGCCGCGCGGTCGACGCAATCCTGCTTTCGTCGCGACGCGAATCTCGTCGCGATCGGGTCGTTCCGCGAGTACGGACGCGATCAACTGTTCGTTGTGGCCGATGTCGTTGTCGTCGAGACAGTAGACGTCGGCCGTGTCGATGAACGTCATGCCCGCGTCGATCGCGGCGTGCAGCGTCCGTTTGCCCTGTTCTTCCGGCGGCCGCCCCTGAATCGAGAGCGGCATGCCGCCGAATCCAATCACCGAAATCGCTTCGCCCGTGTCACCCAGCGTGGTTTTCTGCATGCGCCATTCTCCTCCGGAACCACCGCCGCACCTTGAACCGCAAAAGGTGCTGCCGATCCTCGGGATGCACGGGCATCGCCAGATCGAGAATCAGGTAGAGCCAGAAGCCGGCGCCGTCGAAAAAGAGCAAGAGCACGCAGATCGCGCGAATCAGCGAAACGTTCAGCTTCGTCGCTTCCGCGAGACCGAGCGCGACGCCGGAGAGATACCGCCCTTTCCTGAGGCGTTTGTAGAGACGCGGCTTGTCGCGATTGGAGCGGCAGACGAAATACCAGACCAGAAACAGCGGCGTGAGCGCCAATGCGCCGAAGACCATTGAGACGCCGACGACCGCGAACGCTTCGGGCGGAGGCACTTCGCCCGAAGCGATCAGCAGCCACGCCACGGCCGCGCCAAGGATCGCAAGAATGCCGAGGCAGATTCCGACCGCGCGGCGCTGGCGGCGACGGCGCACTTCTTCTTCCGCGGCAGCGAGCACGGGATCGATCGACGGCGTCTCGATGCCGTTGCCCGCGAGCAGCGTCTGAAACTGTTTCGCTGAATCGAGCAGCGCGCGGCAACGATCGCACGTGCGGATGTGCGCGCACTGTTCGTCGGACATTTCGGTTGCAGTTTCAAGCGATGCCACCAGCGCCGCGACCGCGTCCCTGCAGTTCATGACCACTCCTCCTCGATCGTTTCCGCGAGCCGCTTCAATCCGTGATGGAGGCGGCTCTTCACCGTGCCGACCGGGATGCCCAGTCGCACGGCGACGTCTTTCTCCGAGAGCTCTTCGAAGTAACGCAGCAGAATCGCCTCCGCGAGACGCTCCGGCAGCTGCGCCACCATCGCCCGCACCCGCTCCGCGCGATCCCCCGCCACCGCCCGTTCCTCGGGCGACCGGTCGCTCGACGCCATCGCCGCGAGATCGACATCGTCCTGCAGCACGCGCCGCGACCAGCGGTCTTTCACCAGATTCCAGGCGATGGCGAACAGCCACGCGCTGAACCGCTGCTCCGGGTCGTAGCGATGCGCGCTGCGAACGACGCGGATCCACGTCTCCTGAAACACGTCGTCCACGTCGGGCGAAGCACCGAGCGCGCGATTCAGCACCGCGGCCAGCGGTTTCTGGTATCGCTCGATCAGCGGACGCACCGCATCGGTGTCGCCGTTCGCAATCGAGCCGACGAGGTAGGCGTCGTTCACATAAAGCTATACCGCCCGCTGCGCGAAAAGGTTCAACGCGCCCGCGTCGACGCGAGCGCAAGCAGCGAGCCGGGCAGGACGAGGATGAGGAAGAACGGATTGCCGCTCGCGTACATCGCCCAGGCGCCGAACGCGACGTAGACGACGCCGATCAGCATCGTCGGCAGCGTCGAAACGAGCGCGCCGCGCAGCCGCTGGAGGAAGATCACCACGGCGATGAGGCCGAACGTGAACATCCCGACGCCGCCAAATTGCCAGCCGATGTGAATGCCGTCGATGAGATTCGACGGCGCGCCACCGCGCGCGAGCTGCGTGCCCAGCGCTCGCCATCCGAGGATGGTGTGCCCGAAGCTGTTGACGATGAGGAAGGCTCCGACGATCAGACCGAGTACTGCGCGCCACTTCATTGAACGACCTCCATGTTGAAACCAATCATGCAAAACCCTGCGGCACCTTCGTGTGATGGTCCGTCGTGAGTTGGTAGTTCACCGCGGCGTTCATCAACAACACTTCATTCGCCGGTGCCGCATTGAACTGAATCGACGTCGGCAGTCCGTTGTCGCCGAATCCGTTCGGCAACGCGACGCCGGGCGCGCCGAGAAGATTCATGCTCGAAATGACCGACGGACCGCTGCGCACATCTTTGTAGACCTCGTCGAAATTCGGACCGATCGGATAGGCGATGGAACCGCGCGTCGGCGAGACGATGAGATCGACTTCGTCGAAGAGCTTCAAAAGCGCCTGACGAATTTTCGTGCGGATGCGTTGCGCGCGCAGATAGTCGATGGCCAGTGTCGCCGCGGATTCGTATCCGCCGATGCGATCGGCCGGACAGCGGAGTTGCTTTGCGCGACCGTCGTTCAGGATCTCTTCGAACGCGCTCGCGCCTTCGGCATCGACGATTACCGAGACCGTCGGACCGAATGGCAGGTCGGGATAGTCGATCTCTTTCACCGTGTGGCCTTGCGCGCGCAGCACTTCGACGGACGCGAGAAAGTTCGCGCGCACGGCGGGCTGCACCTGCTCCCATGAGCCCTTCACGAGTCCGATGCGCGCTTTCATCAGGTTGCCGGGAAGCGCCATCGCAGCGCTGCTGACCCACGTCGCTTTGCCCGAGCGATAGACGCGCGCGGTCGTCGGATCGCGTTCGTCTTCGCCGCGGATGATGCCAAAGATCGTGTTGCAGTCGGCGGCGGTGCGTGCCATCGGGCCGATTTTGTCGAGGGTCCAGCAGAGCGCCATCGCGCCGTGGCGACTCACCGCGCCGTACGTCGGACGCAGGCCGGTGACGCCGCAGAACGCGCTCGGCGTGAGGATCGATCCCGAGGTTTCGCTGCCGATTGCGAAGGCGACGAGACCTGCGGCGACCGCCGCGCCAGGACCGCTCGACGAGCCGCCGGACCAGAACTCGGGATTCCATGGCGTGCGGCCGGGACCGGTGAAGGATGCGTCGGCGTTGTTGTAGCCGAAGCCGCCCGCGAGCTCGACCATCGCCAGTTTCGCGACGAGCACCGCACCGGCGTTTGTCAGTCGCTCGACGACCGTCGCGTCGTAGTCGAAGACCTGATTGCGATACGGCTCGGCGCCCCACGTGGTCGGGATGTCTTTCGTCGCGAGCAGGTCCTTCACGCCATAGGGGATGCCGAGGAGCGGGCGGTTCTGCACGCTGCCTCGGGCGAGTTCTGCGTCGGCTGCTGCCGCTTCGCGAAGCGCGCGCTCGCGCGTGATCGTCACGACTGCGCCGAGTTGCGTGCCGTACTTTTCGAGCCGCGCGAGATAGAGATTCGTCAGCTCGACCGAAGAGAACTGCCGCGATTGCAACGCGCGCGAAAGCTCTGCGAGCGGTGCGAAAGGATTCACGTCCAGCGCTCCGTCAGCGAAGCGAACGTGAAGTCGGGCTCGTCGGCGTTCGCCAGTTCGAACTTGCGGAAGCGAACGAGCATCGACGCGTAGTCCTGAAAGTCTTTGTCGATGCGCGCGAGCTCCGCGTCATCGAGATGCTGCGCGTAGCTCGCGCGCACCACTTCCGTCAGCGCTTTCCCGACCGGCGGCGGCACGGGAGTTGGAGGAGTCTGTGCAAGGATGTCCGCGGCGGCGAGCGGAACCGTGACTCGGGCGAGCGCGCCGGCTATAGCGAGGGATCTTGCGAAATCGCGACGCGTGCTGGACATCGATGCAATCGTACACGGCGGTGCTGCTGCTCGCCGCGATGAGTTGCACGCGCGCTCCGGCAACGCCGGTCGCCGAAGCGACTTCGCCCGCGCCGTACACGGTGATCGCCTCCAACCTGCGCGTGCCGTGGGCGATCGCGTTCGCGCCGGACAATCGCATCTTCATCACGGAACGTCCCGGGCACGTCAGTGTGATCGAGAACGGGACGCTGCGCGCAAAACCGCTCCTCTCCCTCACGGACGTCGTCGCGCGCGGCGAGGCGGGTCTCATGGGCATGACGCTTCATCCCGACTTCGCGACGAACCGCTTCGTCTATCTCTGCTACGCAACCGGCGCGAAGACGATGATCGATCGCGTGGTGCGCTATCGCGACACCGGCACGTCGCTCGTGGAGACGGCCACGATCCTCGACAACATCCCCGCAGCGCGCTATCACGCCGGCTGCCGATTGAAATTCGGTCCCGACCGCAAGCTCTACATCACCACCGGCGACGCCACCAACGGCGACATCGCCCAGGACCTCCAATCCCTCGGCGGCAAGATCCTGCGCGTCAACGACGACGGCTCCGTTCCTGCCGACAATCCCTTTCCCGGATCGCCGGTGTGGACGCTCGGCCATCGCAATCCGCAAGGCCTGGACTGGGATCCGAAGAGTGGCCTGCTCTTCGAGACCGAGCACGGACCGTCCGGATTCGACGGCGGCTTCGGCGGCGATGAAGTGAACATCATCGAGCGCGGGAAAAACTACGGCTGGCCCGCCGTCCATCATCGCCGGACGCGCGTCGGCACGGTGTCGCCGCTGAGCGAGTACACGCCCGCGCATGCTCCCGCGAGCGGCGCGTTCTGGCGCGGCGATTTCTACTTCGGCTGCCTGAAGGGCGAGCATCTCCATCGACTCGTCATCGATCCGAACGATCGCCGCAAAATCGTGCGGGAAGAGAAGCTGTTCACGAACCTGGGACGCATTCGCGAAGTGGCGGTCGGCCCGGACGGCGCGTTGTACTTCACGACGAGCAATCACGATGGACGCGGCGACGCGGCCGCGGAGGACGATCGGATCGTCCGCGTGAATCAGTGATGGATGTTGCTCGCTTCGCTGTTACTGGTTGCTGGTTCAAGGTGATGTGTCGTGAGCGCGATGGTTCATGGCTCGAGCGGCGGAGTCGCGGCCGCGATGAATCACCTTGAACCAGCAACCAGTAACCAGTAACCGCGAAGCGAAAGATTTTCCCTCCTCCAGCGGTTCCCTCTCTCCCATGGAAAGACCCGACCGCATCATTCAGGGAATGGCCGTTGACGGCCACTTCCGCATCATCGCCGCGCAGACGACCACGGCCGTCGAGACCGCGCGCGAAATCCTCGATCTCGCCCCTGTCGCCGCCGACGCCCTCGGCCGCGCCATGACCGGCGCGCTGCTCCTTGCGCGCCTGCTCGACAAAGACGTCCGCAATCAGTTCGTCTCACTCCGTTTCGAAGGCAACGGTCCCCTCGGCACCGTGATCGGCGACGGCTCGGTCGCGGGCAATGTGCGCGGCTATGTCGCGAATCCCGTCCCCGACGATCCCATGCTCGACGTCGAATCGGCGATCGGCAACGGCAGCCTCACCGTCGTGCGCGGCACACCGCCCACCGGCAAGCCGTACACGTCGCAGATTCTCCTCGCCGGAACCGGCATCGCCACCGACCTCACCCGCTATCTCATGCGCTCCGAGCAGATCGCATCCGCCGTTCTCCTCGGCGTCTACAACCGTCGCGACGGAGTCGCCGCAGCAGGTGGGATGATCATCCAGGCGTTCCCGCACGCGCCCGAAGAGGCGATTCGCACGATGGAAACTCGCGTACGCAACGCGCCGTCGTTCAGCACGCTGCTCGCGACGATGTCGATCGAAGAAGCCGTCGCGACTGTGCTCGACGGTACCGGCTATCAGCAGATTGACACCGGTGTCGAACAGCCGGTCGCGTATGCCTGCTCGTGTACGCGGGAACGCGCACTCGCGCCGCTGACGCTGCTCGATCGACACGAGCTCGAAGAGATGATCGCCGAAGGCGGAACGGAGATCGTCTGCCAGTTCTGCGGACGCAAGTATCAGTTCGGCGCGGATGATTTGTTTGCGTTGACCGCGCAGCACGACGCATAGAATCCGCGCCACATGCGAACAATCATCACTGGTACCGGCATCGGTATCCCGAAGAACGTCGTCACGAATCACGATCTCTCGCGCGTCATGGACACGTCGGATGAATGGATCCGTACGCGCAGCGGCGTCGCGGAGCGGCGTTACGTCGACGACGGGCAGGGCTCTTCCGATCTCGGAGTGATGGCGGCAGAACAGGCGCTCGCCGCCGCGGGGAAAACGAAGGACGACATCGACGCGATCGTCTTCGCGACGATGACGCCCGACCATTTCTTCCCCGGCAACGGTCCGGTGCTGCAGGCGAAGATGGGCTTCTCCGAGCGCACGCCGACGTTCGATATCCGTCAGCAGTGCTCCGGTTTTCTCTACGGACTCGATCTCGCCGACTCGCTGATTCGCAGCGGCAAGTACAAACGCATCCTGCTGATCGGCGCAGACGTACACACGCCGTTCATGCCGTGGCAGAACAACTGGGATCTCACGATCGGGAAGTCGACTCGCGAGACGACACCCGAGGAGTACGCGGCGAATACGGCGATCCGCGATCGGACCGTGTTGTTCGGCGACGGCGGCGGCGCGGTGGTCATCGAAGCATCAGATGATGACTCGCGCGGACTGCTCGCCGTGAAGCTCTTCACGAACGGCGGCAACATCGAAGCGTTGTACACGCCGGGAGTCGGATTCCGCAGACGCCCGTTTGTCGATCATCAACAGCTCGACGCCTACGAGAACATCCCTGTGATGGAAGGCCGCGAAGTGTTCAAGCAGGCCGTGTCGAAGATGCCCGAGGCGGTGCGTGAGGTTTGCGCGGACGCGGGGATCGAGCCGTCGCAGCTCGATCTGCTGATCGTGCATCAGGCCAATTTGCGCATCATCGAAGCGGTCGCGAAGCAGCTCGGATTGCCGGCGGAGAAAGTCCCGCACAACATCGAGCGATACGGCAACACGACCGCGGGCACGCTGCCGATTCTGTTTCACGAGCTCGTGCAGGATGGCCGCGTGAAGCCGGGCATGTTGATCTGCTTCACGGCGCTCGGATCGGGTTTGCATTGGGGTGCGGCGTTGTATCGTGCGTAGATGCGTTTTCTCGCTGTCCTCGCACTGACATTCACGCTCAACACAAACGCGCAGACGCTTCCGGTGATCTCGGATGCCGAGGTGACGTCGCTGGCGACGGAGATCTCGGGAGAGAGCGCGAAGCGCAACGTCGAGGGATTCTCGCGGCAGCATCGCATGCGCGGCTCGCGCGGATTTCGCGCCGCGGCCGATCAGGTCGTCGCGGAGCTGAAGCGTTACGGATACGCGGATGCGCACATCGAGTCGCTGCCCGCAGATGGAACGATGTTCTACGGCACGCAGCGCTCGCGGCCGGCGTGGAACGCGGAGCTCGCGGAGCTGTGGGAGCTCGATGCGGACGGCAAGCGCGTCACGCGCATCGCGAGCTGGGAAGCGGCGCCGATCACGCTCGCGCAGGACAGCGTCAGCGGTGATGTGACCGCGGAGCTGATCGACATCGGCGTGGGGACGACCGAGGCGGATTACGCGGGCAAGGACGTGAAGGGCAAACTCGTGTTGACGTCATCGCAGCCGAGCGGCGTTGCACCGCTCGCGGTGGGACGGTTTGGCGCAGCAGGCATTGTGAGCTACGCGCAGAACCAACGTACCGCATGGTATGGCGATGACGACACGCTGATCCGCTGGGGACATCTCGACACGTTCGCGCCGGCGAACGAGCGTACGTTCGGATTCATGGTGTCACTGAAAACCGCACGCTCACTGCAGCAGCGACTCGCGGCGGGACAGAAGATTCGCATGCACGCGGTCGTGCGCGCGGGCCAGGAACCGGGCGCGTACGACATCGCAACGGCGACGATCCCCGGCACAAATCTGCGCGAGCAGGAGATCGTCTACAGCTGCCACATGGATCACCCGCGACCCGGGGCCAACGACAACGCGTCGGGCTGCGCGACGATCCTCGAAGTCGCGCGCACGCTCTCGAAGCTCATCGCGGAGAAACGCATCGCGCCGCCACGCCGCACGATCCGTTTCGTCTGGCCGCCGGAGATCGAAGGAACGCTCGCGCTGCTGAACGGACGTCCCGAGATCGCAAAGCGGATCAAAGCCGCAATCCATCTCGACATGGTCGGCGGCGGCCCGGAAACGAAGGCGATCTTTCACGTCACGCGCGGTCCCGCGAGCCTGCCGTCGTTCGTGTACGACGTCGCGCAGACGGTGGGGATGCTCGTGAACGAACAAACCGCGACGTACGCGATGACGGGATCGGCGAAATGGCCGCTCGTGGCGTCCGACGGAACGAAGGATCCTCTGCGCGCGGCGTTCGTGCCGCTGACGCTGGGCAGCGATCATCAGGTCTACAGCGACAGCTCGTTCTCGATTCCGGCGATCTATCTCAACGACTGGCCCGATCGCTACATCCACACGAACCGCGACGTACCGGCGAACATCGATTCAACAAAACTCGCACGCGCCGCGTTCATCGCCGCCGCGAGCGGCTACACGCTCGCGCGCATCGGCGACAGCGACGCTCCTGCACTGCGCGAAATGATGCAGGCATTCGCGCTCGAGCGCGGTGCGGTAGCGATGCGGCGGAAGGACGCGAACGTGACGAAGTTCGCGCAGTGGTACGAGTCGGAGATGCAGGCGTCTTTGACTCGCTTCTTATCTGGAACGACGGCCGCTCCGGCCGTCGCAGGTCTTCGTCGCTCCAGCAAGATCCGCGGAACCATGGGCGCGTTCGGCTACGATTACTTCACCGCCCACTACCCGAAACACAAGGACATCCGCCTCGGCGAGGAGTATCGGTACGAAGCACTGAACCTCGTCAACGGAACTCGCACGACGAGCGAAATCCGCGACGCTCTCTCCGCGATCTACGGACCCGTGCCGCTCGCAGACGTCGAGCAGTACTTCGACGCGCTCGCGTCCATCGGCGTGATCGTCACTCCTTGAGATACCGCTCCATCAACGTCGCGTTCTCGTTCATCGCGCGGATCTGAATCCAGTACGCCCGCGCGAACATGATCACCGAGACCGCGGTCAACGCGTTGTGCATCCACAACGGCGTCTTGCCGCTGCCGACGCCGCCGCCGGTGATGAACGTGACCATGATCGCGGCCATCGCCCACATCGCAGCCGGGAACACGCGCGCCTTGAACGCCTTCGTCTGCTGCACGACGCCCGCGTCCTGATCCGACTTTTCCTTCAGCTCCTTGCCGGTGCCGATGAAAAAGAACATCGTCATCGACTGCGAGAAGAGCCCGATCACGACCGTCACGATGGCGACGATGATGTGATCCGCGACGTGCGCGGGCGTCGCGCGGAAGCCCATCACGATCGTGACGATGAGCCCGGCGATGGTGACGAGTGTGCTGATGAGCAGTGCTTGAGCCATTGTTCAAGATTCTATTCGCGAGCGGCACCTGCTTCGCGTGATGTTGTCGGTTGTCGGTTGTCTGCAGGTTCACGACAGAGGGTAGTTCGT
>DASYLL010000322.1:0-10651 GCA_036009605.1 Thermoanaerobaculia bacterium
GATGGAGTTCTGCCCCGCGACGCCCGACATGCTCTGAATCTCCCCGTAGATCGTCTTGTCGACACTCGGATTGACGTTACCCGGATCGGTCATTTCGTTGTTGACGAACGGGTGCCAGGTACGGAAGAACCACTTGTAGACGGGATCGGGGACCGTGCCGGTGAGGAATTGCCAGTTCTTGACCAGCATCCCCTTTCCTGTGGCTTTGTTCGCCGGCTCGACCTTGATGACGTGGGAGACGATCCCATGGATGGCCAGCACGTTCTGCAGGAACGGCCCGAAGCCGCCGCATTTCGAGTTTCCATCGGCCCGCATCAGCAGCGTTTCGAGGTCCCCTGCGTTGTTGCCGAACTCCGAGTTCGCCGGGTAGTACCGGAACTCGCGCGTGCCGTTCCATCCCTTCACGTGTCCGGGCGACGTGCCGGTGCCGAACGATTGCCAGGCTTGTTCGACGACTTTCTTGGCCGAGTCCGCGGGCGCGTTCTTCGTACCGAGATGCAGGGAGCTGTAATAGACCTTCGTCCCGGGAAGCGGCGAGCCCCACAACACATACACGCGGTTGTCGCTGATTCCTGCCGCGACCTCGTAGCTGCACGTACTGGTCGGCTTGATCTTCCACGTGATCGTCATCGGATTATAGAAAAGCGTGGTCTTCGGCAGCGTGAAGGAGACCTCGAAGTCGTTGACCTTCAAGGTCGCCTCGCCTTTCTTGATCTTCACGTTCTTTTTGCTGACCAGCGCCGGTACGCCCACGCCTGGAAGCACGATCGTCCCCTCGACCACCACGTTTTCCAGATCCTCGGTCAGCGGAGGATCGATCTTGAAGATCGCTTCGAGCTTGATCTTGTTCTTGAGAATCGATCCGCTGCGCGCATACGCCACCGGTTGGTTCTTGCTCGGATCGGCCGCATTGGCCTTCTTCCATTCGGATTCGTTGGACGGGATCTCCGACAGTGACGCGACACCACCCACGACGTCATCGCGCGTGATTTCGATGTCGCCATCGAATCGCAACTCGTCGAGGTCTACCTTCAGATCGACGACCTGAATCACCTTCGAATCCGACACGGATTGTCCGTTGGACGTGTACGTGATGGAGACGGTGACCGTGCCGGCACGCAGTGCCTTGACGTCCGCCGTGCAGGTGGCGCCGGTGCACGCGGGTGGTGCGGTGATGAACCTCACCTTCAACGGATCGGAGATCGTCCAGGGGTTGAAGGTGCCGGAGGTGGAACCGGGCGCGAGCCGCGTCGCGACTAGTTGCGCGCATGTCCCAACGACCATGACGTCGGGACCGGCGATCATCGCGTTCGCATTCACGCGCCGGATCGCAGCAATCGACTCGGACACGGGCCGCGTCGCAACGTTTTCTTCGGTCGCGATGGACGTTGCGACGTCGTATGGATCGGCGGGAAGTGTCGACGCCTGCGCCGGAAGCTCTACGTCGAGTCGAACCTTCGTGCAGCCTGTCGAGCCGGTGGGCGCGGGATTGCCGCCGCAGTGCCAGCCGCCCTTGATGATGCCGACGCCCGGATCGGAGCGGAGCGTTGTCCCGTCCGCGGTCACCGAGCCGGTGCCGATGGCGACGAACTGGCCGAGGTCGTGGTCGAAGGAGTAGAGCTCGGTGACTTCGCCGGGGCCGAGGCCGTCGACGTTCGGCATCGTGATCGCCGCGGGCGGATCGAAGTGAACGCCCGGAGGCTGGATCGTGACGATGAATCGCGGCTGCTGCCCGAATCCGGGAACCATCGGCATCTTGTCCGCGTGAACGAGCGTCGCCGAGATCGTGCCGACGCGCGTGCCAGTGGGGAAGAGCGCCGAGCCCGGTGCGACGGTGAGCGAGAAGCCGGGGAGCTCCGGAAGCGTGAGCGTGCCGCCGCGCATCTCGTCGACCTGAATGCCGCGCGTGACGTCGATCGGCAGCAGATAGATCGGCATGCCCGCCGTGTTGTCCTGTCCCGCGTTCGTGTAGAGCGCGAACTCGAGCGTCGGCCACGTGCCGGGGCGTTGCGCGGTCGAGCCGTCGACGAGCAACTTTACATAACCGATCGGCGCGTTGTGGAAGATGAACTGTCCCTGCACGTCCGTGACCGCGGTGCGGACGGTGTCGGCGATGCGAAGCGTCACGCCGGAGATCGGCAGATTGCTGTTGTCGAGCACGACTCCGGTGATGCGTGTTTCCTCGACCGGGCCCGCAACGCGGCCGGTGGCGAAGAACGTCGCGTTGCCGGCCAGGCCGTCGATGCCGGCGACGAAGGTGTTGTTCGCCATTCCGCTGCCGGTGCCGAGACGCGGTGTGATCCAGGCGCGGCCATCGCTGTCGGTTTGGACGATGACCGATTCCTGACTGTCGATGCTGCCACCGCCTTCGAGCACGGAGAATCGCACCGGAATGTTCGCGAGGCGATTGCTGCCGGCGTCGACGACAGCGATCACGAGCGGTCGCGGAAGCAGCTCGTTGCTCACACCGAACTGGTTGTCGCCCATGTCGACGACGATCATCGCGGGCGCGCCGTTCCGCGCGGTTGCGTGCAATGCGAGCGGGTTCGGGATGCCGGCTGCGCTGACGGCGACGCGGTTGTTTCCGGCGCCGGCGCGGTAGCCGAGCTTCCAGTTCACCGTGGCTTCGCCTTGTGCATCGGTGAGCACGGTGACGCTGCGGTCCGTTGTCTCCGGCGTGAGGAGCAAACCGTTGTTGTGCTCGATCGTGAACGTGACGCTCGTCGACGGCAGCGCCGCTCCGGCTGCATCGACCGCGCGAACGCGCAGCGGCTGAGGGAGCGGTGCGCCGATGATCGCGCTCTGGCCATCGCCGCTGACGATCTCGAGTCGCGTTGTATCGGTGCTGCGTGTCACCGCGTGCGCGACGCCGGTGATGTTGCCGCCCTGATCCGTCGCCACGATGCTCAGCGTGTTGGGCCCGGCCGCGAGCGAGATGCTTTCCGCGACGAACGTGCGATTGCGCACGATGGCAGGGATGCCGTTGACCGAGACGGACATCTGACCGGCGTTGATCGTGCCGATGACGATGTCATCGACGGTGCCGGAGACCGTGACGGCCGCGCTGGCGACGATCGAATTCTCGGCAGGAGAGACGACGGTGACGCGCGGCGGGATCGAGTCGCGGTAGACATTGACGCTGTCCGCGACGAGATGACCGGTCGCCGTGCGTACGGTCGCGGTGATCACGGTGCGACCCTGCGCGAGAGGCACGCCCGCGGCGGAGAACGTGTTTCCGCTGATCTGCGCCGGGATGCCGTTGACATCGAGCGCGGCGACGCTGCCGGAGATGCTGCCGCTCACATCGATCGAGGTCGGCTGCAGCACGGCGTATTCGGTCGGCGAGGTGATGTCGAGGTCGACACGCGCCACGCGACGGACGTCGACGTTGTGCGTGGCGACGTTGCCGGCGCGGTCCGTCACCACGATGGCGATGAGGTTTGTTCCGTCGGTCAGGGTGACGGTGCGCGAGATCGGATCATCGGAAGGATCGATGTTCTGTCCGCCCACGGTGATGCTCGCAATGCGATCGTCGTCGTTCGCCTCGAACGTCACGAAGACCTCGTCGTCGTTCGTCGTCACGGGAGTCACGGGGTCGATCATCTCCAGGACGGGTGCGGTCGAATCGCGCAGGACGTGCATCGAGATGACGCTCTCGTTATCCGCGCGGTCCCACGCCTGCACACGCACGGTCTGCCACTCTTCGGTCAACGCGACCGAGCAGTCGAACGCGGTACCGGCCCACGACACTGCTGCGCCGTTGCACTGCACGCGATCCATGCCCGAGAGAGCCTCGGACACGTTGCCGTGCAGCGCGTACTGCGCGCCATTCGTGACGATCGTTTCCGGCAGCGCATCGAGCGTGAGCAACGGTGGCGTCGTGTCGACGTTGACGGTGACAGTGAGGTTCGTCGTGTTGCCCGCGGCATCGACGGCCGATCCATCGACCTGCTGGCCGGCGCCGTCCGTGAACAGATAGTTTGGACTGCCGCACACGGCGCTCTGCGGTTCGTTGTCTTCGCAGACGAAATCGACGCCCACTCCTTCGCCGTGCCATCCTGCTGCATTCGCGGGGCTCGAATAGACCGCATGGATGGTGGGCGCGATCGTATCGAGAACATACGAAAGCGTGCGGCTCATCGTGGCGATGTTCCCTGCGGCATCGGTCGCTCGCACGTCGAGTTGATTCGATCCGACTGCAAGCGGAACACGGCATCGGAAGACGTCACCCTCGAGCGCGACGATGGTTCCGCCGCAGCTGACTTGCTGAACGCCCGATAGTCCGTCCGTGATCGTCCCGAACAGATCAACCTCGGCACCATAAATCGTGGCGATGTCGGCGAACGGGAAGGAGATTGTGATCGCCGGCGGCGTCAGATCGACTTTGACCGCGGCGTGAGTGGACGCTGTGTTGCCTGCGACGTCCGTCGCCGAACCTGTCACGTCGCGCACTCCTTCGTTGCTCACGGTGACCGCTTCGGTAACGCCGGCGATGCCGGACAGCGCATCGATTCCCTGGAAGCTCACCGTGATCGGCTCGTTGTTCCAGCCTGTTGGGTTGGGCTCAGGCGTGATCGTGCTGGTGATGGTTGGCGCGGTCTGATCGAGCTTGATGGGGATCGACGCGGTGCTGCTGTTGCCCACCTGATCGACGGCGGTGCCGGAGACGACGTGCGCAGCGCTATCCGCCACGACATCGACGGGTACGGGACAACTGGCGATGCCGCTCAATGCATCGGTGCAGGTAAAGGTGACTCGGACACTCGCGCGATTCCAGCCGGCAGCATTTGGAGTCGGTGCTGCAGTTGCTGTGATCGAGGGCGCGTCTGCGTCGAGCGTGAACGCATCCGGGAGGGTCGCCGAAGATGTTGGTGTTGCCACCGTGATGCTGTATTTCGCGGATGCCAGTCCCGCCGGCACTTTTGCAACGATCTCGCTCGTGCTGATGAAGGTGACGCTCGTCGCCGCCGTGGTTCCGAACTGCACGGTCGTCTGTCCGTAAAAGAACCCCGATCCGAAGATTCGGACGTCGGCTCCTGCGCTTGCAGCGCCGGTTGGCGTCACACTCGTGATGGTAACGCCGGGCATGGCGGCGGGGTGGATCGCTCGGATCGCATTGTTCTTCGTATCGGCAACGAAGATCGTTCCGCCGCGCACCGCGATGCCGATCGGATCCTTGAATTCGGCCGTTGCTGGATTGCCGTCGACGCGGCCCTGCGTGCCGTTGCCCGCGATCGTGCTGACCGTAGCGGCAGTGATGACGCGGATGCGCTGATTATCCGTTTCGGCAACGAGCAGATTGCCTTCGCCATCGAACGCGATTCCGGCCGGCCTCTTGAACTTTGCGGAAAGTGCCGGACCGTCAGCAAAGCCACTGACGCCGCTGCCGGCGACGGTCGTGATCGTGCCGCCTTCGAGTTTGCGAATTCGATGATCGCCGGCGTCGGCGATATAGAGCGCGCCATTGGCGGCCACTGCGAGGCCGACCGGCTGTTTGAATCCGGCTGCCATCGCAGCGCCGTTTCTGAACTCGGATTGACCGTTGCCGGCGACGGTCGTAAGGACGCCGTCCGGCGTTACGCGGCGAACGACATGATTGCCCGAGTCGGCGACATAGAGATCACCGTTGGCCGCGAGAGCAAGTCCAGAGGGCTTCATGAAGCGATTCCCGTCATTGACTTCGAGCGTCGACACGAAGCCATTGGAAGCCACGACGCGAATGCGGTCATTGTCAGTGTCGGCCACATAGATCAGCTGTCGCTGTGCGTCATAGACGACGGCGGAGGGACCGTTGAATTCCGCGACGTTCGCCGCCCCGTTCTTATTGCCCTTCTTCCCGGTTCCGGCGATTACGGACACCGCACCCGCCGCAGTGATGCGAAGGATTGAATGCTCCTTGCGGTCGGCAACGATCAGATCGCCGCTCGTAAGCGCGGTGATTCCTGCCGGTTGATCCAGCTTCGGATCGACGGCGAACGTCGTGACGCTCGTATAGGAAGCCGCAACCGCCGTCCTTGCAAAGAAGGCGATGACGATTGCAGCCAAAAAAAGCGGTTTCACCAAAAGGCGGAAGCGCATCTACCGACTCCACGAGCGGACGCGTCGCCGCCATAATTACTGAAGGGAAGTTCAGACCATACGCGAACAGGGAACGGCTGTCCAGCGACGGGAAGCCCGCGCGCAATCGCCGGTTGCCATGCACAGGCGAGCACCCGGCAAGCGGGCTCTTGCGGCCTACAACGTCTTACGTTAGAGCGGAGAATCGCGGCGCGAGAGGCGGGTGGTGCCCAGGGACGGAATCGAACCGCCGACACGAGGATTTTCAGTCCTCTGCTCTACCAACTGAGCTACCTGGGCAGCTGCGAGCGGCGCGCAAGATACCATACCGCGCGCTCCCGGCAAGTGCCCGAGTTAATCGCGACCGCACCCGTTCCATTCCAACCTCAGCCGGAGATTCCCGTTGACATCGCCTCCTCGCGGCGTAGACTCCGTCCGTCGCCATTTTGGTGGCGGCCTTGCCGCCTAATCCTCGGCGCCGAGGAACGGGGGAACCATTTAGCGACGGCTTGCCACCGTCCGGGGTGAATCCGGCCACAAGCCGGTAGGGCTTCCAGCCCGAATCCGACAGCTAACCTCGTAGGCAGCCGGAAGGCTTGGCCAGAACGCCGCGAAGATCCCTTCGCGGCGTTTCCTTTTTCTTCTTATCATGCACACCACGGAGGCTTTCCCTTTGCGCACTCGCAGCCGTAGCTTCGCCGTCGTGGTCCTGATGTTCCTCGCGTTCTCCGCCCTGGCACAGGTCGGCGGGAAGGGTCGCCTGCAGGGCGCCGTCGTCGACAAGAAAACGGGCAAGCCGATCGTCGGTGCGTCGGTCATGGTCACGGGCGACAGCAGGAAAGTCGTCCACACGAAGACGACCGAGAAGGGTCAGTGGTCCGCGATCGGATTCACCGCCGGTACCTGGTCCATCGAGATCGAAGCGCGCGGCTACAAAAAATCGCGCGGCACCGCGACGATCGCCGACATGCAGGTCCACCCGCTGGTCCGCACCGAGCTCGAACCGGCCGATCCCGGCGCGACAGTCGATCCCTCGATCGCGAACGTGCCCGAAGACGCGGCAGATGCGGTGAGCGAAGCGCAGGAGTTGCTCCTCATCTTCGAAGGCGACCCGATCACGAAAGCGGGACGCAGCGCCACCGCGACTGCCGATGACGTGAAAGCGAACAACGTCAAAGCCGCCGCGCTGCTCGAAGGCGCGCTGCCGCAAATTCTCGGCGACGGCGAAGATCGCAGGCGCATGCGCGCCGAGATCCGTCACCTGCTCGCGCAGGCCCACTACACCGTCGGCGACATCCCGAAAGCAACCGCCGCGCTCGAACCGCTCATTGCGACCGACGCCTCCGATCCCGCGGATGCACTGCAGCTCCTCAGTCTCTACGTCGAAGGCGACAAGGTCGCGGAAGCGAAAGCGCTGCTCGCGAAAATCCCCGCGAGCGAGTTGTCGGATCCCGAAGTCTTCGTCAACGTCGGCATCCTCTTCCTCAACAACGCGAGCTTCGAAGACGCCGTCGCCTATCTCGAAAAAGCGCTCGAGCTCGATCCGAACAACGCCCCCAGCTATTACTACCGTGGCCTCGCGAACGTCGGCCTGAAGAAGTCCGCGGAGGCAAGAGCAGACTTCGAGAGGGTTCTCGTGCTTGATCCGGATGCGCCGGAAGCGGATCAGGCGCGTCAGCAACTCGCCGAGCTGAAGTAATCGGCATCGCCGATATACTGAGTTTCGATTGGACAACGTCGCAGAGTTCGAGCAGCGGATTGGCTACACGTTCACCGGCCGCGATCTGCTGCGTCGCGCGCTCACGCACAAGTCGTATTCGCACGAAGCCAAAGACCTCGACGTCCGGCACAACGAAACCTACGAGTTCCTCGGTGACTCCGTGCTCGGATTCGTCGTCGGCGATCTTCTCTTTCGCCACTTCCCGAAGCTCGATGAAGGTGCGCTCTCGAAGATGAAAGCGTTCCTCGTCAGCGCGCCGAGCCTCGCCGCGAAAGCGCGTCATTACGGGATGGGCGACGTGATCCTCCTCGGCATCGGCGAAGAGAAAACAGGCGGCCGCAAGAAAGACTCGCTGCTCGCCAATCTCTTCGAAGCGGTGATCGCGGGGATCTATCTCGATGGCGGGATCGATGCCGCGCGACAGCTCATCGAGCGCGCGTTTCAGCCCGACATCGAGGCCATCGATCAGCAGGACTTACTCTTCCAGGATTACAAGACCGCGCTGCAGGAGCTCGCGCAAGGCAAGGGATTGCCGCTGCCCGACTACAGCGTCGTCGGCGAAGTCGGTCCCGATCACGACAAGACGTTCATCGTCGAAGTGAAGATCGGCAGCCTCGTCGCGCGTGGCGAAGGCTCATCGAAAAAAGAAGCGCAGCAGCAGGCGGCGCGGCAGGCGCTCGGTGAGTTCGGAGAAAAATACGGCAGCGCCTGAGAAGAACCCCTCATCCGCCTTCGGCACGAGGGGAGAAGGCCAACCAACTCTCGGCCTTCTCCCCTCGGCTGAGGGGAGAAGGTGCCGAAGGCGGATGAGGGGTGCGCTCATCCTCGCGATCCTCCTCCTTCTCGTTCCCGCACACGCGCAACGTCCCACCGATCTCGAGCGCATTCGCACCGACATCACCCGCCTCAAGCTTCGTCTCGATGAAGTGCGCCGCCAGGCGCAATCGGCGGAGCGCGAGCTCGAAGAGGTCGATCTCGAGCTCGGCATTCGTACGAATGAGCTCGAGCTCGCAGCCGCCGCGGAGACCAGACTCGCCGCCGAACAGCTCACGACCGAGCAACAGATCGCGGCGCTCGTGCCACGCATCGCGCAACAGAAAACCGATCTCCGCAAACGTCTCGTCGCGCTCTATCGCCTCGGCGGTCTCAGCTACCTGCGCATGCTCCTCGCGCTCGATGGCGACCGCAATCCGATCGAAGCGATGTCGATGCTCAGCTATCTCGTCTCGCGCGACTCACGTCTCGTGACGCGATTTCAAACCACGCAGAAACAGCTTGCGGCGCGACAGGTCGAGCTCGTCGATCGTCGCGATCAACTCCGTCGCACGCGCCTCGTTGTCGAAGAACGACGTCGCGCCGTCGCTACTGCAGTCGCGCAGAAACAGGCCGTGCTCGCGCGGTTGCGCGTCGAAGAAAGCGGCGCGGCGCAGCAGCTCGCGGCGCTCGAAGAAAAAGCGCGGAGACTGCAGCGACTCGTCGACACGCTCTCGCAGAAGCAAGCCGGAGCGGCGCCTGTGACCGACATCCGCAGCGTGCAGGGAGCGCTCGCATGGCCGGTCGAAGGAAAAGTCATCGAGCGCTTCGGGCGTCAACGTAACCCGAAGTTTGCAACCTATACAGTCAACAATGGCCTCAAGATCGAAGCGGCCCCCGGCACGCAGGTGCGCGCGGTGTTCCAGGGAACAGTTCTATTTTCGCAGTGGTTCAAAGGGTACGGAAACTTGATCATCCTCGACCATGGCAACCGCGTGTTTTCCCTGTACGGCAACCTGAAGCAATCAGGTGTGGCGGTGGGGGACAAGATCGCGACCGGCCAGGTGCTTGCAGGGGTCGGCGAGAGCGAGGATGCTGCGGACGGCGTTGCCGCCGGCCATCTCTACTTCGAAGTGCGCCACGATAATCATCCCGAGGATCCGCAGAAGTGGCTGCGGTGATGGACTGATATGACCAAAAAGAAAATCGTGTTTCTCTCGTTGTCCGTGGCACTGCTGGTCACGCTGCTCACCGGCGCGCTGTTCGGCCAGACCACGCAGAAGAGCAACGTCTATCGCTACCTCAGCATCTTCTCGGAAGTGTTCGACCTCGTGAAGACGAACTACGTCGATCAGGTCGGTCCCGACAAGCTGATGGACGGCGCGTTCTCCGGCGTCACGGACGCGATCGACGAGTTCAGCTACTACGTTCCGCCCGCCCAGATGGCAGCCTACAAGAAGTTCACCGACGTCGAGGACAACGGCCTCGGCATCATCGTCACCAAACGTTTCGGCTACGCGTATGTCGTCGCGCCGGTTGATGGATCGCCGGCGGACAAAGCGGGACTTGAAGCCGGTGACTTCATCGAAAAGATCGATGGACAGCCGACGCAGACGATGACCGCGTGGCAGATGCGCTCGGCGATCAATCAGTCGCATCCGATCAAGCTGCAGATCCTGCGGGGCGGCGAGACGCATCGCGAAGAGGTGACGATCAAGCCGGCGACGTTCCATCCGGTGACGGTGCAGAACGACACCATCTCCGGCATCGCGTACATCAAGGTGCCATGGTTCGAAGCGGGGACGGCGCAGCAGTTCCGCGCCGCGCTCGAATCCGTGCGGCAGAAGGGCGCAAAGAAGTTGATCGTCGACCTGCGCGGCAACGCCGGTGGTTCCGTCGAAGAAGCGATCACGGCCGCGGACGAGCTGCTCACCAGCGGTCTCATCACCGCGCTCGAGGGTCGCAAGATCGAAGAGAAGAAATGGCAGGCCGACCGCAACACTTCGTATGACGGCGAGCTGCAGGTCCTGACCGATCCGTCGACGGCAGCGGGCGCGGAAGTGTTCGCGTCGGCGATCCGCGGCAACAAGCGCGGTCAGGTCGTCGGACTGACCACGTACG
>DASYLL010000323.1:0-13320 GCA_036009605.1 Thermoanaerobaculia bacterium
ATTCGCGACGTGGCCACGGAGCTCGGCCGCTACGTTCCGATCGTCGGCGACATCCAGGGCCCCAAGCTGCGCATCGGCGAAGTCGACGGCCTCGTGCAGCTCGAGAGCAACCAGACGTTCGTGCTCAGCACGGAACCTCGCCTCGGTGATGCGCACGAAGTCTCCACGCCCTTCACGCCGCTGCCGCGCGAGGTCCAGATCGGCCATCGCATCCTCATCAACGACGGACTCGTCGAGCTCGTCGTCATCGGCGTCGACGATAAGAAGGTGACGACGCGCGTGATTCACGGCGGGCCGATCTCGTCGAAGAAGGGGATGAATTTCCCCGACTCCGAGCTGACCATTCCCGCGATCACGGAGAAGGACAAGCTCGACGTGAAGTTCGCGGTCGAGCAGAACCTCGACTACATCGCGGCGTCGTTCGTCCGCCGCAAGAGCGACATCGTCGATCTGCGTGAGCTGCTGCACGAAGCCGGTGGCGACGAGATCAACGTCATCGCCAAGTTGGAGAAGCCGCAGGCCATCGACAATCTCGACGAGATCCTCGAGGTCAGCGACGGCGTGATGGTCGCCCGCGGTGACCTCGGCGTCGAACTACCCACCGAAGCCGTTCCAATCGTCCAGAAGAAAATCCTCGCGCGCGCCAGCCGGTTCGGACGATTCGCGATTACTGCGACGCAGATGCTCGAGTCGATGACGACGAACTCACGGCCGACGCGTGCCGAGGCTTCGGACGTCGCGAATGCGATCTTCGACGGCTCGGATGCGGTGATGCTCTCGGCGGAAACAGCGTCGGGCAAATATCCGGTCGAAGCCGTGCAGGTGATGGCGCGCATCGCCTTCGCGGCCGAGGCGAACCGACAGCTCCAGAGCTACGAGTGGGAGCGCGAGCCGTTCCGCAAACACTCGGAGCTCGACGAATTCACCGACGCATTGGCGGGCGCGGCGAACTACGCGGCGGAACAGCTCGACGCGAAGTTCATCGTCGTTTTTACGCAGAGCGGATTTGCCGCGCGACTGATGTCGAAGTTCCGTCCGAAAGTTCCGATCATCGCGTTGACCCCGTCGAGCTGGGTCGCGCGACGAATGAATCTGCTCTGGGGCGTCCAGCCGTTCGTGCTCAAAGACGCCGGCGAGTTCCATGAGCTGATCGTCGATCGCGTGGACGACTACCTGCTGGCCAAAGACATCGTCCGTCCCGGTGATCGATTGGTGATTCTCATGGGCTCACCGATTTATCAGCGCGCGAAAACGAATCTGCTGCGCGTGCATCGCGTGCGCGAGTAACGGGTCAATGACGTGCGCTCCGGCGTCGCGCGGCGGGTGACGGAAACGGCGCGATCTCGGCGCGTCCGCCGGTGGCGGTGCGGAAGTTGGCGATGAGAGCGCTGCGACGCGCAACCATCTTGGCGATGGCCGCTTCGGTAGCCGGATGCTCCGGATCGGTGACGAGGATGTGTACCAGCGTGAATCGTCGCTCGGTCGCGGGATACGCCGGGATGCGCGGACCTTCCCGCGCCACGATCGCGCTGAGCGGCACCTCGCGCTTCGTTCCCGTGACGGTGAGATTCGATGGCGGATAGTAGGCTCGACCGAGCGGTGGCGCGGACTCGTCGATCCAGGGAATCGGCGCCACCTCCTCCGGTGCGGCCAGGCCCATCAGATAGAGATCGAGCCAGCTCAATCCTTGCGACGAGATGCGCGGAGTCGTGAACGAGCCGTCGGGATTCGGCAGAAAGCGTCCTCCACCCATGGTCGATGAATCGTGCTCGTTGACCACGCGAAACGCGGCAGGCGTATCGACCCATTGCGCGGGATGCGCGCCATCGGGATTGAGATCGTTGCGCGGCGAGCCGTCGTCGCCGAGGTGCGAGACGAACGAGAGCCAGCGATGTCCAAACTCGTGGAGATCGTTGCGATTCTCCGTGTTGTCGAGATAGCCACCGAAGATCTCGCCCATGTGCATCAGGTTCGGGAGCGGGATGTCGTCTGCCGGAAAGCCGATCCCGGAGACTTGCGGATTGCCGACCGTGGCGAACGCTCCTGCATAGAAACGGAGATCGGTGGAGAACGTCGAGCGGATGTAGACGGCGTCGACGTCCGAATCCTTCCAGCCAAGCGATTCCTGAAGCCGGGACCACACAGCATCGACGTTCAGCGTCGGTCGGGCGAATGCCTCGAGCACGATCCTGCGTGATGTCCCTCCCGCCGGCAGCGCGCTGAAGTCTGTCGAGATCGCCGCTTGCGGCGGCGCGAAGACGACGGGCACCGAGGCCTGATCGGCGCTCACGGTGGCAGATCCCGACACTCTCGTCGTACGAAAATCGAAGCCGTCCAGTACGAAATTCAGCAGGTCGTCGGTCACCTCGATGATCAGCGTGCGGCCTTCGATCCGCATTGCCGCGGTGCGATTCTCGTATCCCTCCTGAATGGCTCGCGACAACGACGAGGTCAGGTTCCCGTTGGGGAAGAGCCGCATGTTGATGATCTGGCGCGATCCGCCGCGCTTGAGCGCGAGTTGGTACCGGAACCCGTCTCCGCTCCCGGGAGCCGTGACGTCCGGAGTCGCGGCAAACTCGATCACGAAGCGCAGCAGGTCGAGGCCGGCGACCCGCTCGACTCGTGCGTTCGTCACGTCGAGCATGGGCGCGACGTTCGGTGGGATCGCGCCGCTGACGTCGCCCGCGGGATCGGTGGCAGTGCCGAGGGATGCGCTCTCGGCGCGCCAGGATTCCTGTCCGGACGTGATCACGATCGCCGCCGAATCCTGAATGCGGGTCTGTTCCGGCAGATGAACGTACGAGAACTGAATCGTGCCATCGCGAAAGAGCTTCGCGCGCACGTCGTAGTCGGCGATGTCGGATCGATTCGTCGCCCAGGTGATCGTCACGGAGCTCTCAGTCTCCCGCACGTAGACCTCGGGGACGCCGACGATGTCGGGCCGGATGCTCTGCAAATGCGGCGTCGTGAGAAACGGCGCGATGAGCGGCGTCTTTGCGGCGATGGCTTCCAGGGCGTCGTACTGCCAGAAGCCGAGATCGGACGGCGGCGCTCCATGAATGCCGTTCAGTGCGGAAAGATGAACGTCGCGAAGCGTCGTGCCGAAAACTGGAACGTCGAACGGCAGGCGATACGCGGCGTGAAGCGGGGTACCGGTGAGCGTGAGCTGCGTTCCTCGATCGACGTCGTAGACGAGCTCGCCGCGCGTGACGCGATACGTTTCCGCGGTCTCGGGAAAGAACGTCAGCGTCGCGTTCCCGAGATCGTACAGATGGGAAAAGGGAGCGATCTCCTCGTCGGTAGGGATGAGCACGACGCCCTGCGCCAGCTGTATCGGTGCCGTCGCATTCGTCGCCATGCGTGGCCGGCGCTGCTTCATGCGCTCGGCGAGGCGTCGCACTCGCTCCATGGTGGCGGGGCTCGTGCCGCAATGGTCGTCCAGCGATGCGAGTTGCGGCTGACTGACGGCGGAAGTTCCCATGGCAATCCCAAGAATCAACGCCGCGACGCTCGTGAAGGGATAGGCTCGCATGCCGACAAAGATACCGAACGGCGTGACCATCCGGTGACGTGTTCCGTGAGGATTTGGTGACGCCATTCGCCTCTTCGGCAAAGGCGGGTGTAACATCCCTCAACGCCGCCAAACGGGAAGGGAAGCTTCGGGGCGCGGCGTTCCCATTATCTGATCGATACGGAAAGGGACGAGGTGTTCATGAGTCGATATCGAGCGATCGCGTTGTTTGCCGCGTTATTCGCGGTAGCTCCCGCTCACTCCGATGTCTCCCTCCCACGCGCCCTCAACGTCCTCGGCACCGTCACCAACGCCGCCCGTCCCGTCGCAAACGCACTCGTCATCGCCTTCAACACGCACGACCTCGCCGCCACGCAGGTCTGGACCGGCACCGACGGCACGTTCTCACTGCCTGCGCTGCGTGCCGGCGTCTACAAGATCATCGCGGTGAAATCCGGCTTCGCGCCGAGCATCACCACGCTTGTTCCCACCAAGCCGAACCATCGCCTCACGCTCAAGCTCGAAACCGAGAAGCAGGCGCAGCGCAAGAGCGCCAATCAGGAAATCTGGGAGCTCCGCGGATCGCTGCCGGCCGATGTTCTGCGCGATCTCGATTTCGCGCTCGAGCCCGCCGAGGTTGCGACGTATGACATTCCGCGCTTCCGCGGGGAGATGCTCTCCGTCACCGGCGTCACGAACAACCAGACCGCGACCGCCGCCTCTTACGCGCAAACCTCCCTCGGCGTGCAGGGCCGCATCGGCGAGACGTGGCAGGTCGGCCTCCGCGGCAACATGCAGCGCTTCGCGCATCCGAACGATGAAGTGAGTTTCGGCTCGCCGGTTGCGGAGTCGAGCGTAATGTCGATGGAGCTGCGGTCGTCGCCGACGAGCGCATATCGCGTCGGATCGACCAAGAGCAAGTGGACCTATCGCGACGGTGACGAAGTCGAGCAGCAGGCCGACGTCCAGGCACACAACTTCGAATGGCAGAACGGCCCCGCGCGCGTCGAAGTGCGCTACTTCGAACAGGACAATCTTTTTCGCGAGACGCCGGTGCAGTCGAATCGCATCGAGATCGGGGGCTCCGTTCCGCTCCTCCAGACGCGCCGCAACGACCTCGGCATCGCGCTCCGCGTGACGCAGGAAAGCATCGAGTCAAACTCGGACGCATTGCGCACCGCCGATCTCTCCGCGAACGGAACGCTGGCTCTCGTCCCGACCCTGATTCTCCACTACGGCATGGCCAGCCGACTCGGACTCGAAGGTCAGGAGCTCGCGCCGCGCACCGGTGCCGAGTGGAAACTGACCGACCACACCTCGATCATCGGCTCGGTCCTCTACAAAGTGCTCGACCGCGATCCCACGACGCCGATGCTCCCCAGTCTCGTGTTCTGGTCCGAAGACGCGCACGTGCTGCCGACGTATGCGTACACGATCGGATTCGTGTCGGGCAAAGAAGGGAAGAACCGCTTCTCTGCCGTCGCGACGGTCTCGGCCGTCGATGATCCGCTACGGGTCGTCTTCGCCGATGAAGTGAATCAGTTCTGGGATGGCCTCTACGTCGAATCAGGCGACGTCCGCCGTGATCTGCGCGTCGAGTACCGCCGCGAATTTGGGAACCGCTTCGCGATCGACGTAGCAGGCACCGCCGGCACCGCATCGAGCCGCAACGCTTCCGCAGACGAACGCGAGAAGGTCTACGTCACCGGCGACCTCCAGTCGACCTTCATCCCGACGCGCACCTCCCTCGCCGTTTCCTATCGCGAGATCCAGCAACCGAGCGACAACGGCGACGAGGACTACCAGACCGAGCGCATCCACCTGCGCATGGCCCAGTCGCTTTATCTGCCAGTCGACATCAAACTCCTCCTCGGCCTCGAGCTCGCCCGCGCCGAGCACTCGCCGTACCTCATGGATTCCGTGACACCCGAGGGACGGTCGAAGAAGTACATCGGCGGCCTGGCGCTGAACTTCTGAAACTCGACCTCGCCGCCGCCGCGAACAAAACTCTCCCGGACGTCATCGCGCCGGACCTCGACATCCTCTTCTGCGGCATCAATCCCGGTCTCTATACCGCGGCCGTGCAACAACACTTCGGCCGCCCCGGCAATCGCTTCTGGCCCACTCTGTATCGCGCCGGATTCACGCCACGCTTGTTCGCGCCGTCCGAGCAATACGAACTGCTGACACTCGGCGTCGGAATCACGAACGTCGTTGCCCGCGCGAGCGCCGCCGCGGATGAGTTATCGCGCGAGGAGTTGGTGGAGGGTGGGCGGGAGCTTGCGGCGAAAGTGCTGTGCTACAAACCGCGCGTACTGGCCATTGTGGGTATTGGCGCGTATCGGACCGCGTTTGGTCGGCCCAAAGCGAGAATGGGATTGCAGGACGAGACGATCGGGGATACGAAGATTTGGGTTCTGCCGAATCCGAGTGGATTGAACGCGAATTATCAGCCTGCGCAATTGGCGGAGATGTTTGGGGAGTTGGGGACGGCGTTCATACGAGGCGGATGATTCGCGCGCCTGCATCGCAAGCGCGCACCGTGAATCTCCGGCGCCGAGATCGCCCGCTGGAAATACGGCGACCCCTCGTATACGGCGCGACCCCCATCGCTACATGGCCCAAACGATCATTTATACGCCACTAGATCGGTTTTGGAGGTCGGCGGTCAACAATCTCACTAACCCCCAGGGGAAGACGACAAAGTCGGATTAAGGTAAATATCCTCGTCAGTGGCCTGCACCAGAATCACGGCGTTCGGTCTCTGCCTTCCTGTCAGGAACATCCTCGGATCTGATCACATTGTCCGCATACCACTTCTTGTAGCTTTCGTAAGACATGAAAAGTTCGCTCGGAGCGCCCACAATCAGGGGGATGACAGCAATCCACATGATCAAAGTGCCAGCCCATACAGTAAAAACCGCGACTGCCAATGCAAACCACAGAATTGAGTATATCCACAGGGCGACCGAGAACCACATGTACTGACTTCTGGTCCACATGGGCTTATCACGTATATAAAGGACTTTCATTTCTATTTAGTGCTTGCAGCCGTCATCCCATGAAGCATGAACAGCAGATCCGAGTGCAAGACCGACCTCCCATGCCGCGGTGACCAATGCAAAATTTGCCACTGTCCCGGCGGTTACTAGCTTGGTGGCGGCCATTGGCCCGAAGGACACTCCGCGCGAAACAATGCCGCCGAACCCTGTTCTTGCCCAGTTAAGAGCCGTAGGAACACCGAGCTCCGCCGCTGTATACGGTGCAATCTTAGTACCGAGTCCGACGCCGGGAAGAATGGCAGGAGCCGCCTTGCCCGGTAGCATCGCATTCGATATTTCCATGGCTTTAGCCCAACGCTGACCCCAATGTGTGCACGGCGGCTGGTCGGGGGCTTCAAATGCAGCATCTGCGATATCGAAATACTTTGCATTCCCTGCCTCGAGTACAACATGTTGCTGAAACTCCTGCCAACGACGTTCCATTCGATCCAGCTGTTGAGAAACTGACATACCAGCCAAGAATAGCCCCATTTGATGGATACCACCTGCTGTAGCCCAGATCGTGATTCTCCCGTCCGGGTCGACGGCGTTGACCGGATTGTTGCGAGTGTAGGCATACGAGTTCCAGCTTTGCGGTGTTCCAGGATCCCAGTCCCGTCCCGGATCGACGGATAAGAACCGCCCCAGATTCGGATCGTAATACCGCGCGTGCATGTAATCGAGATAGTCGGTGTTCTCGAGATTGAGGCTACCCAGAAACTCGCGCTCATGGCCGGTGAAGCGGAGCGTATCGATGGTAGGGGAGTCGCCAGCGAACCAGTCCATCTGCTCCTGATAGGCCTTCGTCGGCGTCACGCCGAACGGGTAGTAATCGTGCTCACCGACGCTCCGTCCGTCGTCATCGGTTACCAGCCGCGCGCTGCCGAGGTGGTCGAGAGGTAGTGGCGCTTCCCTCCCCAGGTCGTCGTCCGTGCCGTCTGGTCCACAAACGAGAACTCCACCTTCTCTCCACCAATGACCTGACCGCCCGCGCGGACGTAGTCCTGCTTCCAGAACCAGTACACCTCATCATACGTCGGCGAGCCGACGTATTCGCGGATCACCTGCCCCTCCAGATCGCGGATCCACCAACGCGACCGGTCATCGTGGATCAGGCCGATGCGCTCATCATTTGCATCGTAGACCATCTCCCGTCTCGACTGGACGGTACCTTGCTGACCGGCGAATGAGGTCAGCATGCCGAATGAGTCGTAGGTGTACGTTCCGTAGCTGTACGCGCCGTTCCGTCGGGTGGTGACATTTCCCGCGGCGTCGTAACTGACTCCCGTCAGGCGGTTGCTCGTTCCATCGACAGCGATGACGTCCGGGTTCGCTCCGGCGATGGCCTTCTCCACCAAGTTTCCGTAAGCATCGTACTTGAACGTTTCGGTCTTCCCTCCTACCGTCGACCTGATCAGCCGGCCGGCCGTGTCATAGGCATAGCTGTCGACACCGATCTGCGTGACGTTGCCGCTGGCGTCGTAGCTGTAGTCTTTGGGACCCCACTCGAGCTCCGGATCCGACTCGGTCTCCAGCCCCGACCTCGACTGCCCCTCGTTGGCCTCTTCTTTCAGCTCCTCGATCGGTTCACCGGCCGACAAACGCTGCAGTGCGGACACCGCCTCATGCCGCCTCAGTTGCGCGGCTTCCGTTAGGGAACCTCTGAACAACCCACAAAATCGCTCACGATAGTGCCATGACGTCGGGATGAAGTTCGACTGCGGTGCTTCATGATCCGCGTTCGGCGCGGATTTGATTACGTATTACTCAGATTTTGCGTCGATCAGAGACACCACGCCTGTTGAGGCACGATAGATCGGCGCATCAAGTAGAGATTTGCAAGCGCGAACGACGTCAGCGCGCGTGCCGCGTTCTTCGCGATTCCTCGATAGCGCACCTTGGCGAAGCCCCACAACTGCTTGACGATTCGAAATGCATGCTCGCCTCGCGCCCGCGTTCGCGAGCGTGTCTGATTGATCTTCTTTTGGTGCTCGGTCAATGGCCGTTGCGCGGTTCCACGCCTGTTCACGCGATAGCGAACTCCAGCAGCGCGGAACCGCTGCCGATCCGCCTCTTTCCAATAAGCCTGGTCCCCAAAGATCGTGCGCTCCTCGCCGTGGAGCAGCGTGTCCATCTGCGTGATGTCGGCTGCTGCAGCGTGGGTGGCCGTTACGCTGTGGACCACTCCGCGCGTGTCCGTTCCGACATGCAGCTTCATTCCGAAGTGCCAGTTGTTGCCCTTCTTCGTCTGCTTCATCTCGGGATCTCGACTATCAGTCGCGTTCTTGGTCGAACTCGGCGCTGCGATGATCGTGGCATCGACGATCGTTCCGGAGCGAAGCAGCAGCCCCTTGTTTTCCATCAGACCGTTGATGCATTCGAACATCGCTCTGGTCAGGTCGTGCTCTTCGAGCATGTGCCGAAAGTTCAGGATCGTGCTCTCGTCCGGAACCTTATCCACCGCCAGCTCGATCTTCGCGAACCGTCTCATCGACTCGCTGTCATATAACGCCTCTTCAGCGCCGGGGTCCGATAGGTTGAACCAGATCTGGAGAAAGTAGATGCGCAGCATCTTCTCGAGCCCCAGTGGCGGCCGCCCGTTCCCGGCCTTCGGGTAATGCGGCTCGATCAGCGTTAACAACTGCTGCCACGGGATGATCGCATCCATCTCCGCCAGGAAACGCTCACGCTTGGTCTGCTTGCCTTTGTTCTGCCACGCCAACCCTGCAAATGTCTGCTGTTTCGGCACTCGCGTCTCCACTCTTCAGCGTTAACGCAGTATCGGCGACAACTTCGTTTTCCACAGCATCGCAGAACCGGGACTTGTTCAGAGGTTCCTTGACGTAATTGCCGCTGAACTGATTGGTCATCGATTCGAGCAACCACGGCCCTTCGCTCATGGCGGGCGGCTTGAATTGATGCTTCACTCCGTCAGGAAATTCGATGACTACGCGATCATTCGCATTGACGACTTCATCGATGAAACGAAGCCGCAGATACGTGCCGTCGGTCGAGTACCGATCGTAGTGGCCGACTGGTCCGTCAGCGCCGGGTGGAGGACGTCCCAGAACGAATGATCCGCTCCGTCCGGACTTTCATACGTCCACGATCCCGATTTCTTATAAACACGGCCCAGCGAAAAGACCCAGCCGAAGCCGGCATTGGATCGAGGTGAGGGGTAAGCGATGGTGCAACAGTTTTCATACGTGCTTCCCTCCTGCCGGCTCAGCCACGAATTGCTATTCCAGCTGAGGCCGAACTGATAAGAGAGGCCGGGAGCAACGGAATACTCCTGTCCCATGGGGATGCGAACGTTCAGGTTGCCGTTGAACGTGTTGACGGTATCCAGTCCGTGGAATTCATAACTTCCGCTCGGGCTGAAACCTTTCGCGTGGTTCGAATGCTGCTGGCCGAGGGCGGACGCCGCCATAAAGAACGCGGCGAGAATGACTGCGTGACGTGCGTTCATTGGCCCACCTTGATTGCCGTGGACCGGCGCTTCGTAAAGTCCATTACGAGAATCACGTCGCCGTCTTCGACGCTTGCCGGCGCAGCGCTGCTGCCATGTAAGCCTTCGAGCATATGCAACGCCATCGCGATGCGGCCGTCTGCGATGCCGTCGGCGTCCACGCGCCCGCCGTCGGCGCCGGAGTACTTCCATGCCGATCCGTTGCGAACATAGAGAACTTCGGCTCGAGCGCCGGCAATGATCAGGGACGTTGCCCCCGGGATCGCTTCCACGTTGATCGAGCGTTGTGAAGCCGTGAACCCGGGCGCAGCTGCTGTTGTTTTCAATTTCCCGTCGAGATCAGCAAAGATCCACACACCCTGATCGACCTTCTCGCCTGACCGGGTGATCGTGGCTTGACGTGCCGACGAGACGATCTCGACGCCTCTCAGAATCCGGACTTTCTCCTGATAGTGTTCTTCCTCGATGATCATGGCCATCCAGGCCACCTTCGCACCCGGATCGAGCCCTTTGAGCGTCACTTCGCCGGGGGCAAACTCCACGGGGGTATCCGCATCAGCGACTACGACCACTGCAAGAGACAGGAGGAGTACTAGGACGATTCGACAATGATTCATGGCGGTCTCCCTGTCTCGCGTCGAGCTCACTGCATCGACAGCAGAACGAGGATTTCGCCCATGCCGCCTTCGAGAGGCTCGAGCGCCTTGCCGATAATGGTTCCGGGCTGATGGAACTTGCGGCCGTTGATGTCCATCGGCTCAGAGCGCATTGCGGTGCCCGGGATATCGCTCGTGACGAGAAGGTCGCCGACGCGAATGGCGCGATCGCGCGCATCGACACGAACTTTCACACGGCCGGTAGTGGCAACCTGCTCCATGCCCGGACCCTCGATGCCGAGGCTGATGCCCGGCTGCGCGGAAACGACGCCGGCGACGGTCGTGTCGTAGGACGACGCAGAGGCCATGACTTCATTGTTCCGGGTTGTATTGAGGGTGACGACCGTTCCAGGCGTGAGGTCGGTGGTCGAAGGAACCCATTCGGCAACGTCCTGATAATGAGCGCGGATGTTGGTGCCTGTCACTGTGCCATCGAAATACGACTCGCCTTTGACATAGAGCACGTTGTTGGCTGGGACCGTCACCGTGGACGGACCGCCGATGATCACATTGCCCGCGAAATAGTTCGTGTCGGTGGATCCGGACTGAAAAACACCCCAGTCGGCGGTCGCGTCCACAGCTCCAACATAAAGGCCGTAGCCCGTGGCGACAGTGCCGTTGCCCTTATTGACTGCTGTGTGAAGACCGTAAGCATCCGTAACGGCGCCGGACGTGCCGGTGTTGTTGCCGGCGATGAACCTTCCGGCGATGGCGGCGTAGAGCGCGCCGGGTCCGACATTGTATGCTTCGAACTGCCCCCCGGTGATCGCGCCTTCGTTAAACGAACCGGTAGATGGAATGTTGTTGAGGACGACGCCACGCACACCCCAGTCGTTCTGAACCATGGTGGATTCAATCGTGGTGTAGCTGTACCCGAAGATAGAAGTCGCGGCATCGATCGTATTGAAGACGGAGAGTCTGGCGTTGGCAATTTTGTCGGTCATGCCCACCGACAGACCGCCGTCGGCGTGAATTCGCATCCGCTCCGTACCATTCGTCCCGAAGACCGTTGGGGCATTCATGAGGTTGGTCAGGTGCAGTGAGTTTCCTCCGCCGGCGGGGCTGGTTGTTGCGGAGCCGTAGCTGACGAGGAAGGCAGTCGGGGTTGAACCCGAGAGGAAACGCAACTGCTTCCCGGCGGGAGCAGACAATGAGCCGGCATTCGCGTTGTTGATCTCGAACGTGGTGATGTCATCCCAATCGCGTCGGACGGACGTGTTGCCGTCGCCACGAACCCGGAAGATTGAAAGATCGCTTCCGTTGACGACGTTGAAGGACGAGTCCGTAGAGCCGGTACCGATTTTCAGGTACATGTTGGGTGTCGCGGTGAACGCGCGCATCATGATCGCGCCGGAGGGCGCAGTCGCAGTGTCCAGCAAGAGGTTGCCGTTATTCCCGGTGACATCGGCTTCCGCGCTGATCTGGCGGCCGCTCTTCGCCGCGGGCTGGAACATCCGGAGTGTTCGCTCCTCCGGCTCGACATTGTCCTGCGCCAGCGCGCCTTCTTCCGGGATGTTGATGACAGGCAGAGGCTGAGGCTCGAGAACCTGAGCCTGACCGGAGAAAGCAACGAGACACACGACGAGCAACGCGACATGACGAGTCGACATACAGATAACCTCTTCATAGTTGGCGGTTTGGAGATTTCGCGACCCGATCAAATGGACGGGACGCAACTAATACGATTCTGGACGGCGAATCGTCGCACAACGAAATAACGAGTGCGTGCAAGAACGCGTGAAGGATGTATGAATTCCGTCCCAACTCGGGCGGGAAACGGGCTCGGACGCCCTTACTCCCGCAACCCCGGCCGAATCTCTTCCACCAATCGCGCAAACCGCATCGACAACCCCTTCGTCACCACAATCTGCTTGAGATAGTTCAGCGACGTAATCGCCGCCGGCAGTCCCGAGATCGCAGTAGGGATGGACGCCAGGCGTCCCGCGAGCTGGATGGTCTTGTCCATCCGCGTGTAGGTCGTCGAACGGAGATCGGCGCCCATTTCGCTCTGGTAAGCAATGGTCAGCAGGTAGATGTCGGCGACGAGCTCGCGGAAGCGCATCTCGCTGCCCCAGGCGAAGCAGTTTCCGGCGCGTACGTTCTCGAGGAACTCTTCGACGGTCTCACCCTTCGAGACCGTGTGTACCTTCGCGACGTGCTTGAGCGTGTGCGCGTCGGAGCCGCCGACCATCGAGATCTGTTTGCCGTGTTCCTGCTTCACGTGCTCGACGAGCTGCTGCACCATCCGGTTGTGAAAGGACGCCATCGCGCCGTTCACCACTTCGAAGATTGCGAACATCTCCAGCAGCTCGGCGATGTACCGTGCCGCGACGTTCTTCATCCGATAGTTCTGAAAGAGATGATTGATCCCGAAGATGAGCCGCTGCGACTTCATGTAGGGGATGAGCTCGCGAATGTTGGGACGAAGCCGCTGGATCTCCCGGTGCTGCTCTTCGTTCAGCCCCCACACGCCGATATGGATGCGCTGGCTGGTCTCCGGAAAGTACGTCTCGACCTCTTCCCCGATGAAGAAATCCTTCATGTCGGGGTACTTGTTCAGGAGGTACAGCGCACCATCGATCGAGTCGTGATCGGTGAGCGTGACGTACGACATGCCTCGCTCTTTGGCAATTCGGTAGACGT
>DASYLL010000324.1:0-17659 GCA_036009605.1 Thermoanaerobaculia bacterium
GGCGGGGGAGGACCGGTGGGTGGTGCTGCTGGATCGGGTGCCGCATACGAGGTTGCGGGAGGCGGTTGTCGTCGAGCTTGGGGTGGAGGACGGGCGGCTGCTGCGGATACGGCCACCGGCGAGGTTGAATTGAAAATTGAAAATTGAAAATTGAAAAATCGGAACGCCGGTTACGCGCGATTGGTTCTCTGGTTTTCAATTTTCAATTTTCAATTTTCAGTTCCGCCCCTTCGCTAGAATGACCATCCGAATGTCCCGCCCCTTCTCCAAGCTCACCCCCATGCTCGAGCAGTATTTCGAGATCAAACGGCAGGTGCCGGACGCCATCCTCTTCTATCGTCTCGGTGATTTCTACGAGATGTTTTTCGAGGATGCGGAGAAGGCGGCGCCGTTGCTCGACCTCGTGCTGACGGCGCGGAACAAGGGGCAGGAGTACGAGACGCCGATGTGTGGCGTGCCGTATCACGCGGCCGATGGTTACATCGCCAAACTGATCAAGCACGGGTTGCGGGTGGCGATCTGCGATCAGACCGAGGAAGCGTCGGAGGCGAAGGGGCTGGTGCGGCGGGAGATCGTGCGCATCGTCACGCCGGGGACGGCAACCGAGTCGTCGATCATCGAGCGTGAGAATTGCTATCTCGTCGCGCTCGTGCCGGCGGAGAGCGGTGTCGGTGCCGCGTACCTTGACGTTTCCACGGGCGATTTCTTCGTGACGACGTATCGCTCGCTCGCAGACGCGCGTCTCTATGACGACATCGCGCGTTACGCGCCGCGCGAGGCGCTGATGCCGAAAACAACAGAGCCTCGTGAAACGGAGACCAACGGCGCGTTCACGATTCCGGTGACGCTGGTCGAGCCGTCGATGTTCGAGAACCGCGGCTCGCACGAGTATCTGTCGAAGCATTTCGGAACGCAGTCGCTGCGTGGATTCGGACTCGATACGGACGACATCCGCATCGGCGCAGCCGGTGGTGCTTTACGTTACGCGAGCGCGAGCCATCGAAAGGCGCTCGATCACGTGCGCGCGTTGCGCGTCGATAACGATTCCGATTTTCTGCAACTCGATGCGGCGACGCTCGCGAATCTCGAAGTCGTGGAATCGCGCGATGCCGCACGGCCGCGCGCGACGCTGTGGGGCGTCGTCAATGCAACGCGCTCGGCGATGGGCACACGCACGTTGCGACGCTGGCTCACGCGTCCGCTCAGCTCGCGTGAGGCGATCTTCGATCGTCACGATGCTGTTGATGAGCTGACACGTTCTCGCGCGATTCTCGAGCCGATGTCCGCGTGTCTGCAGAAGATCGCGGATCTCGAACGCGTTGCATCGCGCATCACGTTGCGTACAGCGACGCCGCGCGAATGCCTCACGCTCGCGGACTCACTCTTGATGACCGGCGAGTTGCACGATGCGATGACGCCGCTTCTCGGCCCGTTGCTCAAATCGATGCGCGAGCAGCTGGCGCTGGCACCTCTTCAGGACGTCATCGATCTCATCGCGCGCACCATCGATCCCAATCCCGGTGTCGCAGTCCGCGATGGCAACGTCATCGCCGGCGGTGTCGATCCGACGCTCGACGAGCTGCGCTCCATCGCGCGTGATTCGAAATCCGTGCTGCTGCAGATCGAAACGCGCGAGCGCGAACGCACCGGCATCTCATCGCTGAAGATTCGCTACAACTCGGTGTTCGGCTACTACATCGAGATCTCGAAATCGAACCTCGCCAAAGCGCCCGCGGACTACATCCGCAAGCAGACGCTCGCGAATGCCGAGCGGTACATCACGCCCGATCTGAAAGAGCTCGAAGAGAAGATCGTCGGTGCCGAAGAGAAGTCGATCGCAATCGAAGTCCGCCTCTACGACGATCTCCTCGGCAAGATCTCGACTCTCAGTTCTGCGATTCTCACGGCAGCACGTGCAATCGGCGAAGTCGACGCGATCTCTGCGCTGGCGACAATCGCCGTGCGCAATCGCTACGTCCGTCCGACGCTCAGCGAGCACGCCGAGATCTGTATCGAGGATGGACGCCATCCCGTGATCGAGCAGATCGCGGTCGAACGCTTCATTCCCAATCACACGAACATCGTCCGCGATGACAACGGCATCCAGATCATCACCGGCCCGAACATGGGCGGAAAGTCAACGTATCTCCGCCAGGTAGCGTTGATCGTTCTGCTCAACCAGGTCGGCTCGTTCGTCCCCGCGGCGAAAGCGCGACTCGGCATCTGCGATCGCATCTTCACGCGCGTGGGTGCCAGCGATCAGCTCGCGCGCGGCGAGTCGACGTTCATGGTCGAGATGCACGAGACCGCGAACATCCTCAACAACGCGACGGAACGCTCGCTGATCATCCTCGATGAAGTCGGCCGCGGCACCGCGACATTCGACGGGCTCTCGCTCGCGTGGGCGATCATCGAGTTCCTGCACGACAACCCTGCACGTAGCGGTATCACTCTGTTCGCGACGCACTATCACGAGGTCACGGATCTCGCGAAAACGAAGTCGCGCGTCGCGAACTACAACGTTGCCGTCAAAGAGTGGAACGAGCAGATCATCTTCCTGCGCAAGGTTGTCGAAGGTTCCGCGGACAAGAGCTACGGCATTCAGGTCGCGAAGCTCGCCGGCATCCCGCTTTCGGTCATCGATCGTGCGCGAGAAATTCTCGACACGCTCGAACGCAAAGAACGCGACGTCGTCGAAGAGACGCGCCGTCGCGGACCCGCGCTCGCGACAAAGCAGCTCGGCCTGTTCAGTTCGACGGAGCAGTCGATCATCGACTCGCTGCGTGCGCTCGACGTCGACACGCTCTCGCCGCGCGATGCGCTCAACGCGCTCTACGAACTGCGCCAGAAACTGCAGTAACGCTTCGCTGTTACTGGTTGCTGGTTGCTGGTTCGTTGTGCAGCATCGCAAGCGTCACGCTCGCCGAAAAAGCACCACGAACCAGCAACCAGCAACCAGCAACAAAAGGCGTTGTACGATGCCCGCGCGAATGACCAAAGACCTCCTCGGCATCGGCCTCACCGGAAAAACACTCACCGATCTCGAACGACGCATCCTGCGCGAGAACACGCCGTACGCGGTCGTGTTGTTCGGCCGCAACATCGGCACGGTTGCGGAGTTTCGCGATCTGGTGGCCGAGGTGAAGTCGCTGGCGCCGGGGAAAGCGCCGCTGTTCATGATCGATGAGGAAGGCGGACGCGTCGATCGCCTGCGCCACATCCTGCCGGGTCTACCGAGCGTGGAAGCGTTCGGCGAAGGCGAGCAGCCGGCCGAGCTCTCCGAATGGTTCGGCAAAGTCATCGGTATGGCGCTGCGCTACTTCGATATCGAGATCAATCTCGCGCCTGTAGTCGACATCCGCGGCGAGATCGCGCCGAAAGGGCTCGAGCGCCGCACGTTCGGCGCCGACCCCGAGACCGTCGTCGAGCTCGCGGGCGCGTTCATGCGCGGCATGCACGGAGCCGGTGTCGCGTCGTGTCTCAAGCATTGGCCAGGCATTGGCGAAGGCTCCGGCGATCCACACTACGGAGAGACCGTGATTCACGCATCGCTCGAGCAGCTCACGAATCGCGAGCTCGTTCCGTTCGCGCGACTCGGCAACGAAGCACGCGCGATCATGATCGGCCACGGCGTCTATCCGCTCGTCGAGGACAACGCCGATCTGCCTGCGACGCTCAGCGCGCGACTGACGACCGACCTGCTGCGCAACGTCGTGAAGTTCGACGGAGTCGCCGTCAGCGACGACATGGAAATGCACGCCGTCTCCGACCTCGGCTCGTACGAAGAGATCACCGAGCGCGCGCTGATCGCGGGCAACGACGTGATCCTCTTCTGCAGCCATATCGAGCGCGTTCCCGATCTGCAGCAGTACCTCAGCGATCGCGTCAATACGGATGCGAATGTGCGCGCGCGATTCGAAGAGGCCGCGCAGCGCTGCGATGCATTCCGCGCGCACTGCGAGTCCTTACGTGCGGCCTCGACGCCGCCGGCGACGTGGGACGAAGTCGTTGATGAGACCGAGCGATTCATCCAAGTTTTCGAGCGCACGCGTCCACATCGCGAGGTGGTGATTCCCGACAGCGAGCGCCGCAAAGGCTCGCGCCACCCGGGCAAAGGCCGCACCGGCCGCGAAGAGTGGACGTGATCGGCCTTTCGCTCGTCGCGTAAAACCGAGCACACTGGGCAGCCGCACGTGCCTGAGCGCAGCAACCAACGCAGCCGGCCGTGCCGGCAAACCTTTTGTCGGCTCAAACGTTCTACCATCGTCATCGATGCGTATACGCACTCAACTGATCCTGGCCGCGTTCGTCCTCGCCGTGGTGCCGCTGGCCGCGATCGTGACGTATTCGTACCACTCGTCGAGGCGTGCCCTCGAGGCCGCTTATCGCGGTGAAGCCGACCGGCTGACGCAGCAGATGGACCGTCGCGTCGCGTCGATCCGCACCGATCTCGAACAGCGCCTCAGCTTCGTTTCCGCGCTGCCCTTGCCGAATGCGCAGAGCGGCGGCGGTGTCGACGCGGGGAACATCGTCACCGTGATGGGCGACGCGGCGTCGTTCGTCGACGCGCTCGACTTCGAACCGGTGCGCATCCCGAATCCCGATCCTCCGACGATCGAGCCGGAGGAGCCGTCTGTCGAAGTCGCCGTCACGGCCGAAGCTCCGGAAGCGCCGCAGGTCGCCGTGGTCGCACCCACTGCGCCGACGCCACCGGTCGCACCCGTCGTCATCGACCTTCCGATGGTGCGCGAGATGCCGCGCTTCGTGATGTCGGAAGAGCAGAAAGAACTGATCACCGAGATCTCGCGCCTCGGCAGCAAACTCGCCAATCGCAACCTTCCCGCCGACGAGCGCCAGGACATCCATGAAGAGTTGAACGGCGCGCAGCAGGAGCTGGAGAAGATCGTCCACGCCGATCGCGACCGTCTCCGCGCGCAGATGCGCGAAGTGCAGAACGCGCGGCGCGAACGCGCGAGAGCAGAGCGCGCGATGAGCGAATCGACGCGGACACTCGCTGCCGCAGGCGTGCTGGTCCCCAAAGCCGCGGCTGCACCCCCGCCTGCACCGGTCGTCGCAGAGAACAAATCGTCGAGGAAGAAGACGGTGACGAGAGTCGTCGTTCGCGGCACGACCGAAAAAGATCTCCAGAAGGCCGCTGTCAGTGCGAAGAAAACCGCCCTCCTCCTCGGCCGCAGTTTCGAAGCGCCGGTGCGGCAGCAGGGTGAAGTGGTCGGACAGCTCACCGCGCGCATCAGCCCCGAACAGGTCATCCGCCGCATCCTCGGCGGTGTGACCGAGGATCGCAGTGAGATCCCGTTTGCGATCGATCGTGAGGGAACGCTTTACTCGCGCAACGACAGCGAACGCGAGCAGCTCGATCGCCTGCAGATCCCGCAGAAGGTGCGCAGCGGGAAGAGCGTGAAAGGGATCGAAGGATGGATCGTGTCGACGTCGACCGATCCGCAGAGCGGACTCAGGATCGGCGTCGCGCGGCCGGTGGGCGAGAACTTCTTCGAGCTGCGCAGAACGGCGGTGCGCAACTTCGGATTCGGTGTCGGATTGATCGCGTTCGCGCTCATCGGCATCGTTCCGATCTCGAACCATCTCACGCGCGATGTGAAGCTCGTCGCCGACGGCGCGGAGCGCATTGCGCACGGCGATCTGATGACGCGGCTGCCGGTGAAAACGAAGAATGAGTTCGGACAGCTGGCGCGGGCGTTCAATCGAATGGCCGAGGATCTGAGCATCCATCAGCAGAAACTCCTGGAGCAGGAGCGTGCGCGCAAAGAACAGGAACTGCAGCAGGCGCTGATGTCGGTCGAGTACGAGCGCAAGTCGGTCGAGCTCGAAGACGCGCGACGCTTTCAGTTGTCGATGCTGCCGAAGGAAGTGCCGCATCACGCTGCGTACGACGTCGCGGTGTTCACGCGCACGGCGACGGAGGTCGGCGGCGATTACTACGACTTTCACCTCGACGGCGATTCGCTGTCGGTGACGATCGGTGACGCGACGGGTCACGGCGCGAAAGCGGGCACGATGGTCACGGTCATCAAGACGCTCTTCGCGGGTTATGGCGGATCGACGGCGCCGGTCGAATTTCTCTCCGACGCCGCAGAACGAATCAAGCGAATGGACCTCGGCCGCATGGCGATGGCGTTGTCGCTCGCGCGTTTCGAGTCGGGCGCGATGACGCTTGCCGTTGCGGGCATGCCGCCCGTGCTCGTGCATCGCGCGGCGACTGCGATCGTTGAAGAGATCGCGTTGCAGGCGACGCCGCTCGGCACATTCGGCAGTGACTATCCACAGACGACGGTCGCACTCGAGCACGGCGATACCGTGCTCTTTCTCAGCGATGGTTTCCCGGAGCTGATGAACGACGCGGCACAGCAGCTCGGCTACACGGGTACGCTCGATGCGTTTGCTGCGGCCGCGACATCAGCGACGGCGAATGATGTGATCGCGGCGCTCGCGGATACCGCGCGCATGTGGCATGGCGATGCGCCGCCGAATGACGACGTGACGTTCGTCGTCGTGCGCGTGGCGTGATATATCGCGTCGATGAAATTTGTGATGCGTCCTACTCCTGACGACTACGCACAAGGCTTCGCCGGCTACGTCTCACTCGTTCCGGAAGACGACATCCTCGGCGTGCTCGAAGAGCAGTCAGCGGAAACGCAGAAGCTGCTCACGTCACTCGACGATGCGAAGGCTGCGCATCGGTATGCCGAGGGGAAGTGGAGCGTGAAGGAAGTCGTGGGGCATGTGATCGATGCGGAGCGTATCTTCGCGTATCGCGCGCTGGCGATCGGGCGCGGCGAGACGCAGGCGCTGCCTGGCTTCGATGAGAACGAGTACGTGCTCAATGCGGGATTCGATGCTTGGCGCATCGGCGATCTCGCGGAGCAGTACGCGCTCGTGCGCAAGTCGTCGATCGTGATGTATCGCAACTTCCCGGAGGACGCGTGGGCGCGTCGCGGGAACTCGAACGGAAAGCCGATCCTCGCGGCCGCGCTTGCGTGGATCACCGTCGGGCACGAGCGGCACCACGTGAAGATTCTTCGCGAGCGCTACGGGATGTAGCAGGATCGGCCTTCTCCTCGTGAGGGGAGAAGGTGCGCGAACCGCGGATGAGGGGTGTCTATGCCGACGGAGGCCCCTCACCCGGCCTGCGGCCACCCTCTCCCGCCAGCGGGGCGAGGACCGAAGGAGGCTCTACTTCGGCGCGTCGTGCCAGTGCCCGTGCTCGACCGACCAGACCTTGCCCGCGGGCGCGGGACCGGCCGGCTGCGGATTCGCGGCGACGGTCGGTCGTAGCGGCGCTCCGGACGTCTGCTCGATTTTGATCGCGGATGCCGGCGCCATGTTCGGCGCGGCCGCGTCGTGCCAGTGCCCGTGCTCGACGGACCAGATCTTGCCGGGAGGAACGGGACCGGAAGGCTGCGGTCCCGGCTTCGCGGGGGGAGCGGGCGCGGCGGCGGGAAGGTTGGAGACGCTCGTCGAAGAACGATCGCCGCGCGGAATGAAGGCGACACCGGCGATCAGCGCCAGCACCACCAGCAGCACGATCAGGCCTTTCGGAAAGGTGTTCTTTCCTTCGCAGCAGCCCTTGAACTTCTTCCCGCTTCCGCAGGGGCACGTCTCGTTTCTTCCGACCCGCATCGATCCTCCGTGGACTATCGCGCGCGTATTCTAACCGGCGCGATGAGACGAACACGGCGTCCGCGTGCGTAATTCGCGCGCTGCTACGATGTCGGGCTCGAGCAGATGACCCGCATCAAGCTGGGAGTCGAAATCGTTCGGGCTTCTGTACGTGCTGCTGGTCGGGCGGACTGGCCGCGAGACAGGGCGGTATCAGGCTCCGGACCCGCTCACGAGCGACGAGTTGCGGTCCTTCCTGACCGAGTTCGGCGGCTTCCTCGAAGAAGACGGAAGGCATGCGTTCTGGATTGGTTCCGAGGTAGGGGAGGGAACGCTCGTGTACGACCAGCACAACGTGATCTTCGCGTACGGGCCGATCCGCGCGTATCGCGAGATGCTCGAACGGCGGGGGTTCGTCGAGCAGAACTTCTCGTATCCCAATCCGCACGCGCACCGGTACCACGTGGATCTCGATGCGACGGAGGAGCGGCTGCTCACGACCTTCGAATGGCTGCGAACGCCGCTGCGGGAAAACGACGACTACTGACGGAGCGCCGACGCGAACGCGCCGGCGCTCCGAATCCGAGCTCTAGAACGGAACGTCTTCGTCGTCGTCGTGACCGCCGGTGTCGGGACCCGGTCCCGGCTTCGAGCCGCGCGACTGGCTGTAGCCACCGCCGCCGCCGCCGCCGTATCCACTGGACGAACCGGAGCCGCCGCCTTCATCGCCGCGGCGGTCGAGCATCTTCATCGTGCTGGCCACGACCTCGGTACGGTACTTCTTCTGGCCCGACTCCTTGTCGTCCCAGCTGTCCGTGCGGATCGAGCCTTCGATGTAGACGAGCTTGCCCTTCTTCAGATACTGGCCGCAGATCTCACCGAGCTTGCCCCAGGCGACGATGTTGTGCCACTCGGTGCGCTCCTGCTTTTCGCCGGCGCGGTCGGTGAACTTCTCATCCGTCGCGACGGTGAACTTCGCGACCGGCGTGCCTTGCGGCGTCGCGCGAATCTCGGGGTCTTTGCCCAGACGCCCGACGAGAATGACTTTATTGATCATGGATTGGTTTCTCCTTGCCGCAATTGAAGAGCGGGATTCTAACCTTTTCTCCTGTCGGTAGACTCCACGCCTCATGAAGTGTGTGATCCAGCGCGTGCGACGCGCATCCGTGACTGTCGACGACGAGCTCGTATCGGAAATCGGCGTCGGTCTGCTCGTGCTCGCCGCCGTCGAAAAAGGGGACGGCGAGCAGACGATCATCGACGCCGCGAAGAAGATCCGCGAACTGCGCATCTTCAGCGATGACGCGGGCAAGATGAATCGCGACGTTGCCGAAGCCGGAGGCGCGATTCTCGCGGTGTCGCAGTTCACCCTCGCCGGCTCGCTCGCGCGCGGACGACGTCCGAGCTTCGACAACGCGGAGGAGCCGGGGAGGGCTCGCGAGCTGTTCGAGCGATTTCTGCGCGAGCTTGCTATCACCGGGATCGACGTCAGGACAGGACGCTTTCGCGAAATGATGATCGTGGCACTGGAAAACGACGGACCTGTGACATTCGTCTGGCCGTGAACTGGAATGTTGCTGGTTGCTGGTTAGTGGTGCTGTCTCGAGACCGCACCGGCTCGGCGTGAATGACCTTGAACCAGTAACCAGCAACCAGTAACGCCGTTCTACAATCGCGTACGGTCCATGAAGAAACTCGTCCTCCTTCTCGTAAGCGCCACTCTCGCGTGTCAGACGTCAACAACGTCGTTCCCGCCTCCGCCCGCGCCACACGACAAGGGTCAGGCCCGCGCGCGTTGGTTTTACGAGCAGCGCGCGTATCCGTTCGGCGAGATACCCGCGGATGCGCGTCGCACGGCATTCGCGCAAGTGCGTGAAGCTGCAGATCAAACGATCAGCACCGAGGCGGCGGCTTCGCTGTTGCGGTGGCGTGAGATCGGACCGAAGCCGGTGGCGACGAACTGGCCATGGGGCGCGGCAACAGGACGTGTGAAGGCGCTCGCGATCTCGCCCGCGGATCCAAACATCGTCATCGCCGGATCATCGAGCGGCGGTATCTGGCGCTCGACGAACGCGGGCGTGAACTTCACGCCGGTCACCGACGGACACGCCGATCTCGCCGTCGGCTCGATCGTATTTTCACCATCACATCCGAACATCGCCTACGCCGCGATGGGCAGCGACTTTCTGGGTACCGGCGTGTTGCGCTCCGACGACGCAGGCGCGTCGTGGCGTCTCGTCAGCGGCAGCTCGTACGCGACGAAAGGCACCGCGCCGCGCACGATCGTCGATCCGCAGAATCCGAATCGTCTCTGGGTCGCGCAGTACTCGCGGCTGAACGCGCAGACCGGCAATCTGCATTCGAGCGCGATCCTGCAATCCGAGGATGGCGGGGTGACGTGGGTGTCGCGCTTTGGCGGGCTGACATATGACCTCGTGGCGTTGCCGGGCGGCGTGACGACGTTCCTGGCCGGCATCATTCGCGACGATCGCTCGGGCAGCGATGGCAACGCCGGAATCTACAGATCGCAGAATGGCGGCGGAACGTGGACGCCCGTTGTCGATGTAGGTCCCGACGCGTTTGCGTATCCGACGATCGCCGTCACGCCCGCGGCACCGCAGCGCGCGTACGCGCATCTGAGGATCAACGGCCCGAGTGGGACGACATATCGATTCGTCGTGAGCAACGACGGCGGACTGACGTGGAGCGACACACCAGCTCTCGGGTTGCCGGGCGAGTCCGCGATCTTCACGCACGCCGATCCTTCGAATCCCGACATCGTCTACGTCGGCCTGCGCGATCTCTACAAGAGCAGCGACGGCGGACTGACGTTCGCGAACATGACGAGGGGCTACACGCCGACGGACGACTTCGATCCCGCGAACTCGACTTCGCACGTCGATCAACACTCGCTCGCTTTCCACCCGCACGACTCGAGCATCCTCTACCTCGGCAACGACGGCGGCGTCTTCCGTTCCAACAATCGCGCGCAGACGTTCACGTCGCTTTCGGGAACGCTCTCGCTCGTGCAGGCGTACGGCATCGCCGCGCATCCCACCGATCCGACGGCGCTCTTCCTCGGCACGCAGGACAACGGACTCGAGCGCCGCAGCGCCAACGGAAGCTGGCGCGAGCTGATCACGGGCGATTACGGCTCGATTCTCTTCGACGCGAACAATCCCAACACGTTCGCGACGAACTACGTGTTCGGCTATCTGATGTCGTTCGCGAACCGCGGCAATTCGTTTCTCGCGAACATCGCGACGGATGCGACATTCGGCGAAGGCGCGTCGCCGCGCATCGCGTTCATCGCGCCGTTCGAGCATTCGCGCGCCACGAACACGCTCTTTTTCGGTTCGTACCGTCTGTTCCGTAGCCGCGATTTCGGCGGCACGTGGGTCGCGCCCGCGGGCATGCTCGATCTGACGAAGGGCGGCAACGACACGCTCTCCGCGATCGGCATCAGCGCGAGCAATCCGAGCGTGATCTACACCGGCTCGGGCCAGGGGCGCGTGATGATCACGCGCGATGAAGGCGTCACGTGGACGGACGTGACAACCGGACTGCCGAACCGCGCCGTGCGTGCGATCGCCATCCATCGCACCGATCCGAACATCGCGTACGTCGGGTTCTCCGGATACGCGGCGTCGCACGTCTGGAGGACGACCAACGGCGGCACGTCGTGGACGAAGCTCGATCAGGGATTCGTCGACACGCCAGTGAACGCGCTGCTCATCGATCCGAGTGATGCGAATGTCGTTTACGCAGGCACGGACATCGGCGTGTTTCGACTCGAAGGCACGCAGTGGACGTACTTCTCGAGTGGAATGCCGCCGGTGATCGTCACCGATTTCGATGTGACCGCCGCGGGCGTGATTGTCGCCGCGACACACGGGCGGGGAGCGTACGAGCTCTACAGGCAGGCGATGCCACGCAGACGAGGCGTTAGGAAGTAACGCACAGACAACTGACAACCGACAACCGACAACGAGTATAGCGAACGCGCTTTCGCGCCTTCGCTATACTCCCGCTCCCATGCAATACCGACCCACCGAAATCGAGCCGAAGTGGCAGCAGCGATGGGCCGAGGCGCGTGTCGCGGAGATCGACGTGACGGCGCCGGGCGACAAGCTGTACATGCTCAACATGTTTCCCTATCCGTCAGGCGACCTTCATGTCGGCCACGGACGCAACTACATCCTTGGCGACGCGGTCTATCGCTACTTCCGCATGCAGGGCCGCGCGGCGCTCAACCCGATGGGCTGGGATGCGTTCGGACTCCCGGCGGAGAATGCGGCGATCAAGCGCGGGACGCATCCTCGCGAATGGACCCTCGGCAACATCGCGCGGATGAAAGGACAGTTCGCGCGCTGGGGCATCCTCTACGACTGGTCGAAAGAGATCGCGTCGTGCGAGCCCGAGTACTACCGCTGGAACCAGTGGCTCTTCCTGCAGCTCTACAAACGCGGCCTCGCGTATCGCGGCACCGCGCCGGTGAACTGGTGCCCGCAGGATCTGACCGTGCTCGCGAACGAACAGGTCGTCGACGGACGCTGCGAGCGTTGCGGCGCGCTCGTCGAACAGCGTGAGCTCTCCCAGTGGTTCCTCAAGATCACTGAATACGCAGATCGTCTCGACGCAGGACTCGACACGCTCGAGCACTGGCCGGAAAAAGTGAAGCTGATGCAGCGGAACTGGATCGGCCGCTCGCTCGGCGCGGACGTGGACTTCCCGGTCCCGATCCTGGAGCATTCGATCCGCGTCTTCACGACGCGTCCCGACACGATCTTCGGTGCGACGTTCATGGTTCTCGCGCCCGAGCATCCCGACGTGCAGAAGCTCATCGGCGATCTGCCCGAGCGCGAAGAGATCGAAGCGTGGATCACGACCGTGCGCAATCAGTCCGCGCTCGAGCGTCAGGAAGCGGGGAAGGAAGGACGCTTCACCGGCAAGACCGCGATCAATCCGTTCACGAACGAAGAGATCCCGATCTGGCTCGGCAACTTCGTGCTGCCGCAGTACGGCACGGGCGCGATCATGTCCGTTCCTGCGCACGATCAGCGCGACTTCGAATTCGCGAAACAGTACGGCCTGTCGATCCGCGCAGTGATTCGTCCGACCAACGGCGAGCCGCCGGTCGACGAAGCATTCACTGTCAAAGACGACAGCGGCGTGATCATCAACTCCGGACCCATCGACGGCTTGACAGTGCCGAAAGCGATCGAGCGGATCATCGAGATCATCCAAGAGCGCGGTCTCGGCAAAGGCACGGTGCGCTACCGCCTGCGCGACTGGCTCATCTCACGCCAGCGTTACTGGGGCACGCCGATCCCGATGATCTACTGCGAGAAGTGCGGGCTCGTGCCGGTGCCGGAAGATCAGCTCCCGGTGACGCTGCCGCTCGACGTGCCGTTCACGGGACGCGAAGGCAACCCGCTCGCGAAGCACGACGTATTCGTGAACGTGCCGTGTCCGCAGTGCGGCGCGCCCTCGCGTCGCGAGACGGACACGATGGACACGTTCGTCGATTCATCGTGGTACTTCCTCCGCTTCATCACGCCGCGCGACGACGAGAGGATTTTCGACTCGAAGATCGTCGATCGCTGGCTGCCGGTCGATCAATATATCGGCGGCATCGAGCACGCGATTCTGCATCTGCTCTACGCGCGCTTCATCACACGCACGCTGTTCGACATGGGACTGCTGACCTTCGAAGAACCCTTCACGCGCCTCTTCAATCAGGGTGTGATCACGAAGGAAGGCTTCAAGGACACGCACGGCTCGTGGGTCAGTCCGGCCGAGGTGAAGGTTCGCGATGGCAAGCCGTACCGCGGCGAGGAAGAGCTGACGTCCGAAGTCACGAAGATGTCGAAGTCGCGGATGAACGTCGTGCCGCCGGATGAGCTGATCGCGAAATTCGGAGCCGACACGGAACGCGTCTACACGCTCTTCATCGCGCCGCCGGAAAAAGAAGCCGCGTGGTCCGATGAAGGCGTCATCGGCGCGTATCGCTTCCTCGGGCGCGTGTGGAACATGGGTGTCGCGATCATTGCGGCCGAGCGAAAGGCTGAGAGCCCGTCGGTCCAGGTCACGCGCAAGATGCATCAGACGATCGACGCCGTGACCTCGCGCATCGAACGATTCGAATTCAACACCGCCATCTCCGCGCTGATGGAGCTCTCGAACACCCTCGGCGAAGCCGTGCAGGCGGACGGCGGCGCAGAGCTGCGTCCTGCGTACGAAGCGCTGCTGCAGATGCTGCATCCGTTCGCGCCGCATGCGACCGAAGAGCTGTGGTCGATGCTGGGCAACGAAGGGTTCGTGCTGACGTCGAAGTGGCCGGTAGCGGATCGCGCGTTGATGGCGGAAGATACCGTCGTGATCGCAGTGCAGATCAACGGCAAGCTGCGGGCGCAGGTCGAAGTCGCTGCGCCGCCCGACGAGCAGAAAGTCATGGATGCGGTCTTCGCCAACGACAAGGTCCGGAGCCACGTCAGCGGCAAAGAGATCGTGAAGAAAATCTACGTTCCCGGCAAACTGGTGAACCTGGTGGTGCGATGAAACGAGCGATCGCAGTCCTCTCGATGGTGTTGCTGGCCGGCTGTTTCGAAGTCGATCAGTCGATCAATCTCAACAAAGACCTCTCCGGCACGGCCGACTTCCACATCGGCGTCGACTTCGAGCCGATGATCATCGTGCTGGCGCAGCTCGGCCGCTCGCTGGAAGGCAAGACCGGCCCGATGACGGCGGCGGAGCTCGAGAAAGCGAAGGCTGACTTCAAGAAGTCCGAGAAGAAATCGGAGAGCAGGGAGCCTTCGCGCGCGGAGATGGAGAAGTCGCTGCCTGAAGGCATCAAGTTGCTGAACTACGCGGTCAAAGAGCGCGAGTTTGGGATGGACTCCGACTTCAAATTCGGATTCGACAAACTCAGCCAGCTCGTCGGCGTGAAGCTGCCGTCGAAAGAAGGTGGCGATCCGACGGAGAAGAACGTCGTCGATTCGCCGTTCGAAGGACTCGAATTCTCGGAGAAGGGCAACACGATCACCATCCGCGCGAAACCGCAGAATCCCACGGAGTCGGTGAAGAAAGAGGCGGCGGATGCGCCGGCGCTCGATAACGCCACCGAGAAGATCGTGGCGGATGCGTTTGCGAAGATGCGCGTCTCGTATCGCATCACGGCGCCGTTCACGGTCGTCTCGCACAACGCGACGCGCCGCGAGGGCAACACGCTGATCTGGGAGTACGACATGGAGTCGTTCGAGAAGCTGGAGAAGGCGAAGAAGCTCGATGACGCGGGTATCCGCGTGACGTATCGGCGATAATGCCCGCGCGATGAATCGTCTCCTGCTCCTCGGCGTTTTCCTGCTCTCCGGCTGCGGCTACGCGCTCGTCGGCCACAACAACTTTCTCGACCCTTCGATCCGCACGATCGAAGTGCCGGCCTTCGTCAATCGCACCACGCGTGTCGAGCTCGAACAGCGCGTGACGCAGGCGGTAGGCGAGGAGCTGGTCTCGCGCGGCCGCCTGCAGCTCGTGAACGACCCCCGGCTGGCGCACGTGATCCTGCGCGGCTCGATCGACAGCTTCGGCATCAGCCCGATCGAGATCGATCAGGGCCGCGCGACGCGCTACCAGATCTCGATCACCGCGAAGATCGAGCTGGTCGATCATCGCAACGAAGACAAGGTGCTGTGGAAGAACGATCAGTACCGTTTCACCGAGAACTACGAAGTGAACCTCGGCACCACCGACGCCTTCGACCAGGAAACGCGCGCGATCCAGGAGATTGCGTCGCGTTTCGCGCAGGGATTGGTAACGAACCTTCTGGAAGGCTTCTAGGCCTACAGCCAGAAAACCGAGCCCACTTGGCAGCCGCACGTGCCACCCGGCGAAGCAACCAGCGCGGCCGGCCGTGCCGGCAATACAAAAACGGCGCACCGTGAGGTGCGCCGTTCGGCTTCGTCGAGTTGCGAGTCCGCGTTACTTCGCGGCGCTGCGCTTGGACGCGCCGGCCAGGCGGGACTTGTAACGGTTCGCCGTGTTCTCTTTGATCAGGCCGGTTTTGGCAGCCCTGTCGATCGCCGAGTATCCGGTCGCGAGTGTGTCCTTATCCGTGTCTCCGCCGACGATCGCCGAGCGGGTCTTCTTCAGAGAGGTCCGGAGGGCCGATTTGCCCGCACGATTCCGCTCTTTTCTCTTTTCGGCCTGCCGTCTCTGTTTCTCGGCCGAGGCAATGTTCGCCATGAATTGCTCCTGCTAAATGAATGAAATCAGGCCGAACGGATGCCCGGCCAAGGCTTGAAAACGGGGCATTCTACTTCGTTTCGATCCCGAGCTGCTTCAGTTTCTGTTTCGCCAGCGACGCTTCCTGCGACCTCGGATGCTCGTGCAACACATATTGAAGCTGCACAACTCCCTGTGCTCTCTCGTTGACGTTGATGTACGCGTAACCCTTCTTGAGCAACGCGCCCGGGACCTTGTCGGACTTCGGGTACTTGTTGACCACGGCATCAAACTGCCTGATGGCCTCGTGATATTTCTTCTGGGAGAAAAGGCTTTCCCCGATCCAGTACGCGGCGTTGTCCGCGAGGTCCGAATTCGGGCTCCCGTCGAGGAAATCCTGGAAGCCCTCGATGGCCAGATCGAAGTTGCCGCGCTGGTAGTCGCGGTAGGCAGCCTGATACGTCTGCATCGGGTCGACGGACGGGTTCGGTGTCGCCGGAACGGTCATCTCGCCCGACGCTACGCCACCGCCGGTATTGGCCGCCACCGGAGGGGGAGTCGCCTGCAGCGCGGCGATGCGCGCTTTCAGATCGTCGACATCACGCTGCGCTTTGGCAACCTGCTGCGCGACCTGATCGAGCCGATGGGCGCCCTGCTCGAACGAGCCCTGCGTATTCTGGATGCGCTCTTCGATCTCGCTGACCTTGGCGACGAGCGTGTCGTTCGACTTCAGCAGCGTCTCAGTCTGCTCGGCGATGCGCACGTTCACGTTCTGCACTTCGTCCTTGCTCGAGGCCGTGCGCTTGATGTTCGCCAGCTCTTCCTGCAGCTCCGAGATCTGCCGTTGCGCGGCCTCGAAGTCGGAGGTCGAGATGCAGCCGGCCGCGGCAAGAGCCGCGGCCAGCGCCACGATGGGTTTGAAAATCTTCATGGTCTATCTCACCAGGACGAGATGCGCACGGCGGTTCTGCGCCATCGACGCGTCGTCGTGGCCTTCTTCGAACGGACGCTCCTCGCCGTAGCTGACGGTGCGGATGCGACGCGCATCGACGCCGAGCGTGACCAGGTAATCCTTGGCCGAGTTCGCGCGGCGGTCGCCGAGGGCGAGGTTGTACTGCTCGGTACCGCGCTCGTCGCAGTGGCCTTCGATGAGCAGGTTGTAGCCGGCGCCATCTTTGCCCTTGAGCCAGTTCGCGGACGTCGTCAGCGCGGTCTGCGCGGCTTCGTCGAGCGTCGCTTCGTCATAGGTGTAGAACGCGTCACGCACGAAGCCTTTGGTCTGCACCCAGCGGTTGAGCGCTTCGATGTCGGACGGAACGACCTCCTCGACCGGTGCCGGATCGACGAAATCTTTCGGCTCCTCGACCGGCGTGTCGACGCGCGTTGGCGGCGGCTCCACCTCGGGCGGCGCGATGGTGGTCGTCGGCGGCGTTGTCGTCGGGACCGGCGTCTTCTTCGTTCTGCATGCGGGGGCGATGATGAGGAGCACCAGTGCCATGCTCATCAGGATGACCTTCGAAAATTTCTTCATTGCTGTTCCACTCCCTTCACGATCATAAAGCAGTTGCGGATTTACTCTGGTTTCTTGGACCAATCGGGTTCTTTGTTTTCACTGTCGAATGTCAGCTGCAAAAGGTCGCTGCCGTCCGCGCGCATCCGGAAGACCTGCCATTTCCGGCCCTTGCGATCGGATTGAAATGCGATCCACTGACCGTCCGGCGACCACGTCGGCTGCTCGTTCGAGCCTTCGCCCGCGATGATGTTGCTCTCGCCGGTGATGAGATTCGCGATACGGATC
>DASYLL010000325.1:0-8669 GCA_036009605.1 Thermoanaerobaculia bacterium
GAACTCGGTCGCCATGTCGCTGTCGCTGGACTCACTCTGAAGCACCTCTTCCTCGTGCCGGAGTTCGCCGCTACTGCTCTCGCTCATTGACAGCGGAAATCCTTGCTTTTCTGCAATCAATCCGACGACGTACGGACTACCTCCGCCTCCCTTTCGTATCATCCCCACCCAATGAACCTCATCGTCCCTCCCGGCACCCGCGTCGTCGCGATCGCGGCGGTCCCCATCGCGGAAACCGGCAAGCCGCATCCTGCGGGTGTGGTCGGTGTCATCGTGCGCGCGCCGGCGGATGGCACGCACGCGTATCGCGTGAGGTTTCCGGATGCGTCCGAGGCAAGTTTGCGGCGGGGGGAGTTTCGGATCTGGCGGGCGGTGCGGGAGAGTGGCGTCGGTGAGGGGCCGGAGGATGTGGATTGGAACGCCTTCGTCATTTTTCGCTGCGTCGTGGGATCGCGAGCGTTCGGGCTCGAGCACGACGAGTCCGACGTCGATCTGCGGGGCATCTATCTGCCGCCCACGGATCTGCAGTGGGCGTTGTATGGCGTGCCGGAGCAACTGGAGAACGACGAGACGCAGGAGGTTTACTGGGAGCTCGCGAAGTTTCTGAAGCTCGCGTTGAAAGCGAATCCTGGCATCCTCGAATGTCTCTGGTCGCCGCGCATCGAGCTGGCCACGGAGCTCGCGCAGGAGTTGCTCTCGATGCGTGATGCGTTTCTCTCGCAGCTCGTTTATCAGACCTACAACGGCTACGTGCTCTCGCAGTTCAAACGCCTCGAACAGGACCTGCGCACGCGCGGCGCGATCAAGTGGAAGCACGCGATGCATCTCATCCGATTGCTGATCAGCGGCATCACGATCCTGCGCGACGGTCACGTTCCCGTGCGCGTCGAAGAGCATCGCGATCAACTCCTCGCGATCCGCCGCGGCGAAGTGCCGTGGGAGGACATCGACACGTGGCGCCTCGATCTGCATCGCCAGTTCGATGACGCATTCACGCACACGACGTTGCCCGAGCGGCCGGATGTCGAGCGCGCGAATGCATTCCTGCTGCGCGCGCGGAGAGCGATGGTGTGATGCAGCTCCCCGATCTCGTGACGCGCACGATCGCGTCGCATCCGCATCCGCTGCTGTTCGCCACGATCAGCGGCGCGCATCTGTACGGATTCGCGTCGCCGGATTCCGACTATGACATCCGCGGCGTGCACGTCCTGCCATCGCGCGAAGTCCTTGGCCTCATCCGCGGCAACGACACGATCACGACGATGCTCGACGGTCCGCCCGAGATCGATCTCGTCACGCACGATGTGGAAAAGTTCCTGCGCCTGCTACTACGTCGCAATGGCTAGGTTCTCGAGCAACTGCTCTCGCCGCTCATCGCTTTGACCACACCCGAGCACGCGGAGCTCCGCGATCTTGCCCGCGGCTGTCTCACCCGTCATCACGCACATCACTACCTCGGCTTCAGCGAAAATCAATGGCGCCTCTTCGACAAAGATCGTCCGCGCCGCATCAAGCCGCTGCTGTACGTCTTCCGCGTCCTCCTCACCGGCATTCACCTGATGCGCTCCAGCGAGATCGAAGCAAACCTCGGCAATCTCAACGCCGACGCGCGACTCTCCTTCCTCGATGAGCTCATGCATCGCAAGATCACCGGTCACGAGCAGCAGACGATCGACGATACGGACGTCGATCTCTTTCACGGCGAATATGTGCGCCTGCGAGAGCTGCTCACGCTCGAAGCGGAGCGGACTTCGCTTCCCGAGGCGCCGACGACGCGTCGTGAGCTTCACGAGTTTCTGTTGCGCGTTCGCGGCGTGTGATCACAACCGCCGTTTGACGACGACCACCGTCGTGTCGTCCTCCGGCGTCCCCGTCCCCACGTGCGCGCGCCAATCTTCGAGCAGCGCAGCGAGGATGTCGGCGGCCGGGCGGCGCGCGGCTTTCGCGAGAAGGTCGCGGATGCGATCGAAGCCGTAGGCGCGGCCGGTGGCGTCGGTGCCTTCGAAGAGTCCGTCCGAAAACATGAGTAGTGCGGCGCCGGGGTCGAGCGTGAACGTCACGTTCGCGTACTCGCGCGGAGGACCCTGGCCGAGCGGAAGCGAGGGCAGTTCGAGCTCGCGAATCGCGCCGCCGTCGGTTGCGAGAAACGGGAATGGATGGCCGGCGTTGCTGAGCAGCGCTTCGCCCGTGATCGGATCGAGGCGCAGCAGCGCCATCGATGTGAACGTGCGCGAGGTGCCGATGCCGCGCAGAACATGATCGAGGCGTTCGAGCACCATCGACGGCGTGCGTTCCGCTTCGATGAGACTCGCGAGTCCCGCCTTCACCATCGCCTGCGCGATCGCACACGAATAGCCGTGGCCGGAAACGTCACCGGCCGCGATCCAGATGCGGCCGTGCACGTCACGCAGAAAATCATAGAGATCACCGCCGACCTCTGTCGCCAGGATCGAATGCGCAGCGATCTCGTAGCCTTCGATGCGCGGCATCTCCTGTGGCAGGAGTCCAAGCTGCATCCGCGCGAGAAGATCCATCTCGTACTTCACGCGATTCTCTTCTTCGAGGCGGCGCACGAACGTCGGCATGCGCAGCGCGCCTTCTTCGACTTCCGCGGGGCGGCGCACGCCGATCGCACCGAACGCCACCGGCGCGATCGCAACTGCGATCAGCAACAACGCGGAGAACGGCATCCACGTGATGTGCAGCGTCGAAAAGAGCGCGGCGGGAAGAACGGCGGACATCATCGACGCCGCGAGCAGCGCGGTCAGGCCGAAGGCTTTGTATGCACGTACGAGTACGATCGCGAGCAGCAGGCCGGCGCCGAGGGAGACCCAGAATGAGGAGAGTGGGATGCGCGTCGCGAGGATGATCCCCGCGAGCACGGTCGCGCTGCCGCGAAACCTCCGCACGAGTGGCCATCGCAACCCGGCGCAGATCGCGAGCATGACGTACGCGGTGCGGATCGCACCTTCATCGATCGGCGACGCGGGCGCGCCGAAGAGCGGCATGCCCACGCTCGCATTCGCCGGCGCGACGCCCGGCACGAGTGTGCCGAGGGAGAGGGCGATGAGCGAGAGTCCCGCGGCGGCGGCGCCGATTCCACTCCCAGCGAGAAGAGCCTTGCCGCCTTTCGGACCGAGGCGTCCGGCGCGCAGCAGATCGAGCGACGTGCGGAAACCGGGAATCGTCGAGCGCAGCCACGACTCCGCCGTCGACCAGAGCACGAATAACGCGAGGCCTTTGGCGATGACGTCGGCGAGCGTGTCGAACAGTTGCAGCCACGTCGTCGAGTTGCGAATCGGACCGGCGATCGATAACGCGATCGACATCGCGCCGAGCACGAGTCCTTTGTTCAACTCGATGCGATGACGTGCGAGAAGCAGGATGAACAGAATCAGCGTTGCGAAATAGAGGATGCCGCGAACCAGCGCGGGCGGCGCGCGCGTGATCAGCAGCGATCCGAGCGTCAGGCTTTCGAATCGTTCGCGCCAGAAGTGCGGCGCGCCGACGATGCGCTGGATGTACGGCATGTCGGGGCCGGTGATCGCGGTGCCGAGGAGCGACTCCGCGGGATCCGCGTTCGGCACGGGCGCCAGATGCACCGTCTCCCCGAGCACCGTCACTTCGGTTTCCGCAACGCCGCCCGGCGCGAACACACGCAGCAGCGCGCGGCGACGCAGACCATCGTTCTCGATCTTGCCGCGTGCGGAGGAGCGGAACGGATCGTCCGCCATCCACATCGCCGACACGGGAACACCGCGCAGCGAGAACAGTACGCGCAGTTCGCCCGCGGATTTGCGGCCCTCCGACCAGCGACTGCGCGCGATCGTCTCGACGTACGGTCCGCGGCCTTCGCGTGCGAGCCAGTCCGCGGCGTCCGGTCCGAGGGAGTCGTATGCGGATTCGTGGACGCCGAGAACTTCTTCATCGTGCAGCCAGCTCTTCGAGCGAAGACGTGCACGCGGCTCGCTTTCGAGCGCGAGTCCGGCCTGATTCGCGACTTCGTGCAGGCGCGTGGCGAAGAACGCTTCGTCCGGCACGCTGCGGTTGCGCCATTCGGGCAGACGAAGCACCGCGGCCGCGAGGCCCGTGAGAAACACGGCCACACCGATGATCCCGACTCGGAACATGTTGTCGATCAGATATACACGCAAACCCGCCGGCACGGCCGGCCGCGTTGGTTGCTTCGCTGGGGCACGTGCGGCTGCCGAGTGGGTTCATTGTCCGCGAAGGCTAAAATTCTTATCCTGCGAGCGTGGCGTATCACGAGGGAGAGCTGGCGATGCAGCGGCGCGCGGGTGTGCGCGAGCTCGCCGATCGCGTGGGCCGCATCATCGGCTCGGAGATCCCGCCGGCTGCGGCGGCTTTCCTGGCAGCGCAGCGATTTGTGATCGTCGCCACGATCGACGCGAGCGGTACGATTACCGCGTCGATGCTCGGCGGCGCGGCGGGGTTCGTCACGGCGAAGAACGAGCGCACGCTCGTGATCACGCCTTCAGTCGGACACGTTGATCTCGACGCGACGGGCATGATCGGATTGCTTGCCATCGAGCAGCCGACGCGGCGGCGCATTCGCGTGAACGGGACTGCGGTGCGCGAGGGCGGGTCGATCGTGCTGTCGACTGCCGAGGCGTACTCGAATTGTCCGCAGTACATCCGGCCACGGATGGTGCGGGAGCGCGACGCTGCGCCGTCGCAGACGATCACAAGTAACGCGTTAACCGCGGCGCAGCAACAGTGGATCGCGACTGCCGATACGTTTTTTCTCGCGACCGCGCATCCGCAACGCGGCGCCGATGCATCGCATCGCGGCGGTCCGTCAGGATTCGTGAGCGTCGAATCGCCGACGCGGCTCCGCTGGCCCGACTATCCCGGCAACAACATGTTCAACAGCCTCGGCAACCTCGCCGTGAATCCGCGTTGCGGATTGCTGTTCGTCGATTTTTCGCGCGGCGCGACACTGCAGTTACGCGGCATCGCAGGTGTCGAAGGAAATGACGAGCGCGAGGTAGCGTTCGACGTCGAAGACGTGATCGAGACGACGGACGCGATTCCGTTTCGCTGGATCTAGGCCGGCACGGCCGGCTGCGCTGATTGCTTCGCTGAGGCACGTGCGGCTGCCGAGTGGGGTCGCTTCCCGCGAAGGCGCCTGACGGCCTACGGCTGCAAGTCGTGGCGCGCGCTGCTCGTCATCGGCGCGGGCGCGATCGAGCGCACATACGCGACACGCCCATCCGCCATCGGCGAAGTCGCGTCGTACACGCGCGACGGCGTCGAGGTGATCCACGTCTCGAGCTGCCGCGGCGAGAGATCGGGACGATCCGAAAGCAGGCGCGCGGCGATGCCGGCGATGATCGGCGCGGCGAACGACGTTCCGGAGCGCAGGTTCGGGCGACGTCCGCGATAGTGATCGGCGGCGGTGATCGTCGCGCTGAAGATCTGCTGCGCGGGAGCGAGCACTTCCACGCCACCGCGGCACGAGCCGCTCCAGTTCGTGTTGTCCATCGTCATGCCGCCGACGGTGATGAGTCCTTCGATGCGCGTGCCGAGAATCGCGGGGAACCGGTCGATGAGCCCCGAGGTTCCGCAACCGCCGTCGACATTGTTTGCCGCGACGACGAACAGGAAGCGCTTGCCGTTCACATCGGGACGGCCATTCGCGTCGATGCCGCCGATCATGTCGCGCATCTTCTGCTCGACCGCGGCGTACGGCACGATCTCGCCATGCTGCGTGTTCGTGAGGCGCTCGAGCACCCAGCCGCTGATATTCACGACGGCGGTGCGCACGTTCGGCGAATTCGGATCCCACGCATGACGAATGATCGCGTCGAGGCCTTCGAGGTACGTGCGCGTCGTCGCCAGTCCGCGCTCGTTCATCACGCGGATGCTCACGACGAGCGCGAGCGGCGCGACGCCGACTTTGCGGCCGGCAGCGATCGAAGCGACGCTCGTTCCATGCGATGCCGCGGCGAGCTCGTCGAGGCGATCGAAACAGGGCGCAACTGATTTATCAGGACTGGTGCAACGCGAGCGGCCGATCTCGACGGAGCCGGTCGCGTCGTAGCCGGCGATGACGCGGCTCGCGCCGATCTTCTCGCCGGTTGCGAACTCCGTGTGCGAGGCCATCACGCCGGTGTCCATCACGTAGATGACGCTGCCGGCGCCGCCGTTGCCGCGATCGATCTGTCCGTCGATCAGCGAGCCGATCTGGTCGATCCGGTCGAGGTGCCAGAGGAGCGGATCGGCTCCCGCGCGAGCCATTCCGGACCCGCACTGATCGAGCCGCGCCACGGAATACAACCCATCGAGCGAAACCTCGGACTCCGCGCAGTACGTGGAGAGAATCTCCGCGCGAACCTGCACTGCGCAAACCGCGAATACGGCAAATACAACCGCAAACCGCGCCCCGAACCGTGGCACCCGGATCTCCTGGAAATGTTTTGACGTCTCTTGGACCGACGCGCGATTAGATTGGGGGAAGGCGGAGCGGAACGCAAGAAAATTTATTTAGTGTTGCCGAGACGTGATGGAATCGCGCCGCCGATGAATCATCTCGCTCACCTGTTCCTTGCAGGCGATTCCGCGGAGTCGCTGATCGGAAACTTCTCCGGCGATTTCGTGAAGGGGCCGATCGGCAATCGCTTCACGCCGGGCATCCGCGACGGGATCGCGCAGCATCGCAGCATCGACGCGTTCACCGATTCGCATCCGAGCACGGCCGCGATCCGTCGCGTGCTGACACCGGAGCACGGGCACTACTCGCGTGTCATCGCGGACATGTTCTTCGATCACTTCCTCGCGTGCGATTTCGAAACGTACGCAGGCGAACCGCTCAATGGATTTCTCGCGCAGACGTTTGCAACGCTCGATGCGCACATCGACGCATTGCCGGGAATGCTGCGCGTGCTCTATCCACGGATCCGCGATGAAGGCTGGCTGCAGTCGTATCGCGAGGTCGAGGGAATCCGCTTCGCGCTGATGAACATGTCGCGGCGGTTTTCGCGGCGGCCGCGGCTGGAAACCGCGGCGCGGCATCTCGTCGATTCGCGCGATGAGTTGGAACGGCATTTCGCCGAGTTCATGCCGGATGTGATCGCCTTTGCGCGACGCGAGCGTTAGAGTTGCGCGATGAAGAGTCTTCAGGAAACGCATGCGCCGGCGAGCCTCTGCTTCGGCTGCGGTCCGTCGAATGAGAAGGGGCTGCGCATCCGCAGTTTCGCGTCGGGCGACGAGCTCGTATGCGACTGGACGCCGGAGCCGCACCATCTCGCATTTCCCGGCGTCGTCAACGGCGGCATCATCGGCTCGCTGCTCGACTGCCACAGCAACTGGACCGCAGCGCATCACTTCATGACGACCCGCGGCGGGACCGCGATCACGCCGACAGTGACGTCGGACTTTCACGTCACACTGAAGCGTCCAACGCCGCTGGATGCGACGCTGCATTTGCGATCGCGCGTGGTCGAAGCATCCGAGGATCGTGCGGTGATCGAGGCGACACTCGAGGCGAATGGGAAGGTCACGGCGACATGCCGCGGAACATTCGTGGCGGTCAAGGAAGGTCATCCCGCGTACTTCCGTTGGTGACGTCGATGGAACTTCGGATCGCAACTTCCGACGACGCCACCTGGATCAACGAACGCTACGAGTCCGTCGGATTCGTGCTCTCCGATCTCGCACGTCACTTCGTGATCATCGCGGAGCTCGACGGCATCCCCGCCGGCCTCGGCCGCCTCGTGCCCGCCAGCGATACGGCGTATGAGCTCGGCGGCATGCTCGTGTTCGAGGAGTACCGCGGACGTGGCATCGCGCGCGCGATCATCGAGCAGTTGCTGCGACACGCCGGCGATCGCGCGGTGTATTGCATCCCGTTCGCGGAGTTGGAGCCGATCTATGCGGGAGTGGGATTCGTGCGACGCGAAGCTGAGGAAGATGTGCCGAAAGGGATTCGCGAGAAGCTGGATTGGTGCGCGCGAGAATTGCCGGAGCGGCCTGTGATTTTGATGATGCTGGAAAGATGAAATGTTGCTGGTTGCTGGTTCAAGGTCGTTCAGCGCGGGCTGATGCAGCTCGCCCTGAATCACATTGAACCAGCAACCAGGAACCAGTAACGCGAACGGCTTTCAGCCGTTCGCTTCATCCGTTCGCCTGCAGCTCAAACAGAATCTCGTCGATTGCATCCGCCGCGCGTTCCATCGGCAGCACGCACGTTCCTGCACCGCGGTGTCCGCCGCCGCCGAAGCGCGACATCAACTCCCCTACCGACGTGTTGCACGTCCGATTGAAGATGCTGTGGCCGACGGCGGCGATGACGCTGTCGTGTCGCGGGCCCCAATGCACGCGCAGCGAAACGTTTGCCTCGGGAAACAATGAATAGACGAGGAAACGGTTGCCGGCGGGCAGGCGTTCGATCTCGCGCAGATCGGTCACGATGACGTTGTTCAGCTGAAAACTGTTCCTCGTGAGGATCTGTTTGAACGCGCTCTGATCGGTGCGGATCTTCTCGATGCGCTCGCGCACTTCCGGACGCGCAAGCACTTCCGTGATCGTCATCGTGCGGAGCCAGCCGACCAGTTGCTTGAAGTAGTCGTCGAACGATCCGAGGCCGGTGCGACTGTCGATCGTGTATCCGAGGAGGATGTAGTCGCGAGGGCGCTCGACGTCGTCGG
>DASYLL010000326.1:0-2520 GCA_036009605.1 Thermoanaerobaculia bacterium
GCCGCCGCACTTCACAAGGTCAACGTGTTGACCGACTGCACATCCTCCGCTACAGTGTTGATCAATGCTTCCAGAGCGTTGATCAACGGATTTTCTGGTTCGGGGGAGGGTGCGATGGGGACCTGCTCGTATTGCGGTACGCCGTTTCCGAAGACGCGGAGAACGCGCAAGTACTGTACGAATCGCTGCAGAACGAACGCCTGTCTGGAGAAGAAACCGCGGCTTCGGGCAGCCGAAGTGGAAGCGCTTCATGAGATCCTGCACGGTGACTTCGAATCGGTCGACGCCATGCGCGAGAGTCTTCGATCGATCGTCGCACCCGACATGCCCCCCATCCCCGTGACCGAAGGCCGCATCGCGATTCCGCGAATGGATTGATGTGACGCAGACTCGTACTCTCGTCCTGCAGGCCACCCGTGGCTGGCGGGCCATCGATCTCAAGGAAGTCTGGGATTATCGCGAGCTGATGATGATTTTCGCGTGGCGCGACCTCAAAGTCCGCTACCGCCAGACGCTCCTTGGCGCGCTCTGGGTCATGGGTCAGCCGCTCGTCAGCATGCTGATCTTCACGCTGATCTTCGGCCGCGTTGCGAAGCTCGGCGTCACGACGACCACTCCGTACCCCGTGTTCGTCCTCGCCGGCCTGCTGGTCTGGAACTTCGTCTCAGGCGCGATCAATCACGTCGGCAACAGCCTCATCGGCGCGTCGTATCTCATTTCGAAAGCGTACTTTCCGCGACTGGTCGTCCCGCTCTCGAACATCATCACGAATCTCGTCGACTTCGCCATTGCGGCCGTGCTCCTCGTGCCGGTCATGCTCTGGTATCGCGTGCTGCCGGGCGTCGAGATCCTGCTCGCGCCGTTGCTCGTCCTGCTCGCAACGCTGTTCGCGTTCGGACTGGGGCTCTGGATCGCGGCGCTGAACGTCGAGTATCGCGACATCCGCATCCTCATTCCGTGGATCCTGCAGATCGCGATGTACGTGACGCCGGTCGTCTATCCGCTGTCCGCGCTGCCGGAGAAGTACCGCGTTTTCGCGGTGCTCAACCCGATGGCCGGCATCGTCGAGGCGTTCCGCGCGACGCTGTTCGGCACGCCGATGCCGTACATGGCGCTCCTCTGGTCCGTCGCGGCGTCGCTCATTCTTCTGCTCAGCGGCGCGTTCTACTTCCGGCGCGTGGAGCGGCGTTTCGCCGACATCCTCTGATGGATGTGCTCTCATGACTGAGCCGAGCATTTCCGTCGAGAACCTCTCGAAGCGCTACAAGATCGGCTCTTCGAGAGACTACTACCCGACGCTGCGCGATCGGCTGGCCGGCATGTTCCGGCCGCGCGAGATCAATGACGACACCGAGCTCTGGGCGCTGCGCGACGTCACGCTCGACGTCGCCGCCGGCGAAGCCCTCGGCCTCATCGGTCACAACGGCGCAGGCAAGTCGACGCTGCTGAAGATTCTGAGCCGCATCACCGAGCCGACCGCGGGGAGGGCGATTCTGCGGGGCCGCGTGGCGTCGTTGCTCGAAGTCGGCACCGGCTTCCATCCCGAGCTCACCGGCCGCGAGAACATCTTTCTCAACGGCGCAATCCTGGGCATGAGCCGCGCGGAGATCCGCCGCAACTTCGATGCGATCGTCGAGTTCTCCGAGGTCGAGCGGTTTCTCGATACGCCGGTAAAGCGTTATTCGAGCGGGATGTTCGTGCGACTGGCGTTCGCGATCGCGGCGCATCTCACGCCGGAGATTCTCCTCGTCGATGAGGTTCTTGCCGTCGGCGACATCGATTTCCAGCGCCGCTGCCTCGGCCGGATGAACGAAGTCGCGCGCAGCGGCCGTACCGTCGTGTTCGTCAGTCACAACCTCAGCTCGATCGAAGCGCTCTGTCGACAGACCGTTCTGATGAGCCGCGGACGTGCGGAAATGCAGGGGCCCACCCGCGAAGTGCTGGCGCGCTATCTGACGCGTCGGGGCGCTGCAGCGATCGTCGATCTTCGCGCGTTCACCGATCGCGACGGGGCAGGCCGCGCGCGCATCACGGGGATGGAGATTCTCGACGCGGCCGGCTCGCAGCCGATCGACGCCATCGAGTTCCGGCAGAGCTTCCGCGTGCGGCTGTTCTTCCACGCGAACGAGCGCGTCGGCGGCGCGTCGTTCGGCTTCGGGTTCCTCTCGAACAGCGCCGAGCGCGTCTTCATCACCGAGAGCTGGGAGGCCGGCAAAACCTTCAACCTCGAGCCGGGCGACGGCTCCATCGACTGCGTCATCGAGGCGCCGAACGTCGTGCCCGGCCCGTATCGCTTCGAGCTCTGGATCAGTGACCTTCCCGGCGTACGCGCGACCGATCACCTGCGCGTGATCGGCGAGATTGAGGTAACGGTGGGCGAGGGAGGCGACGCGCGTGTGACGTCGCTGGCGAGCGGCGTGCGCGGCACGATCTACGTCGACAGCGCATGGGGCGACGTGGAGGCGCGCCGGTATACTCCCGCCACGGACGCATGAGCGACGATTACCGCGAGCACGAGAA